>CAYWXH010000009.1:0-43463 GCA_964462295.1 uncultured Atribacterota bacterium | reverse complement strand
CGCCGATGGTACTGCAATCGTGAGGTTGTGGGAGAGTAGGTAACTGCCAGGAATTTGCTTAGCCCGAGGATATTTATCCTCGGGCTTTTTTATTTATATAAATTTATTTGTTTTTTCATTGACAATCCCCTTTCAAAGTCTGTATAATTATAGTAAAAGCATATGAAGTTTTTTGGAGGATTCTATGTATAAAAGATATACAGAGAGGGCCAGAAAGGTTATAAATTTAGCCCAAAAAGAGGCCCTTAAACTAAAACATAATTATATAGGGACTGAACATATTTTGTTAGGTCTTATAACTGAGAAGAGTGGTATGGGTGTTCGAATTCTCCAAGCCCTGGGAATAGATTTAGATACCTTACGGTTAGAGGTGGTGCGTTCAGTAGGTAGAGGAGTATATCCTGGTGGAGGAGAAATGGCATTTACTCCTCGTGCAAAAAAAGTATTAGAATATGCCTTAGATGAGGCAAAAAGGCTACAACACAATTATGTAGGTACAGAGCATATTTTGCTTGGCCTTATAAGAGAAAAGGGTGGAGTAGCTGCTCATATTTTAAGTGGTATGGGTGTCGATATAGATACTGCTCGTATACAGCTTATACAACTTTTAGCAGGAGAAAATGCTGGTTTTGTAAGAGTCTTCTCTTCAGTAGCCGCAAATCAGACTTCCCAAGAGGAAAGAGAAAATACACCTGTTTTAAATAGTTTTGCAGTAGACCTTACTCAACTTGCTAGAGAAGAGAGATTAGATCCTATAATAGGAAGAAAAGTGGAAATTCAAAGACTTATACAGATTCTTTCTCGTCGCACAAAAAATAATCCTGTTTTAGTAGGGGAAGCAGGCGTAGGAAAGACTGCTATTATAGAAGGATTTGCTCAAAAAATTATCAATAATGAAGTTCCAGATTCACTTAAAAATAAGCGTTTAGTATCATTAGACCTTGCATCTATTGTAGCAGGAACGAAATATAGAGGTGAGTTTGAAAAACGATTAAAAAAGATTTTAGAAGAAATACGAGCATCAAAGAATATAATTCTTTTCATAGATGAAATTCATACCCTTATTGGGGCAGGAGGAGCAGAAGGTACATTAGATGCCGCAAATATTTTAAAACCTGCACTTGCACGGGGAGAGATCCAAGCAATAGGTGCAACTACTTATGATGAATATCGCAAATATATTGAAAAAGATGCAGCTTTAGAAAGAAGATTTCAACCAATATATATAGAAGAACCATCTGTAAGTGAGACGATTGAGATTCTAAAGGGATTGAAGAAAAGATATGAAGATTTCCATAGGGTAGAAATTTTAGATTCTGCTTTAAGTGCCGCATCCAGATTGTCATCTCAATATATTATCGGGAGATATTTACCTGATAAGGCTATAGATGTAATTGATGAAGCATCAGCTCGTGTAAAGATAGAAAATATAGAAACATCTCCTATAATATTAAAGATAGAAGATAAATTAAAGAAGATAAAGGAGAAAAAGGATAAGGCAATAAAGGCACAAAAGTTTGAGGAAGCTGCAATTTTACGAGATGAAGAAGAAAGACTTGCCATAGAGCTTGTGAAGGTAAAAGAAGAATTTATGATGAATACAGAAAAGTATAGACCAATAGTTTCTGAAGAAGATGTTGCAAAGGTAGTCTCTTCTTGGACTGGTATACCTCTTTCTCGATTGGCAGAAGAAGAAACCCAAAAGTTATTAAAAATGGAGGCATATCTTCATGAGAAGATAGTAGGTCAAGATGAGGCGATAAGGGCGATATCTAAAGCAATTCGTCGAGCTCGAGCAGGGCTTAAGGATCCTAAAAGACCTATAGGTTCTTTTATATTTCTTGGGCCTACAGGTGTTGGGAAAACAGCTTTAAGTAAGGCAATAGCAGAATTTTTATTTGGAAATGAAGAGGCACTAGTAAAAATTGATATGTCAGAATATATGGAAAAACATTCTGTTTCAAGGCTTATAGGTTCTCCACCAGGATATGTAGGATATGAAGATGGGGGACAGCTAAGTGAAAAAATAAGAAAAAGGCCCTATTCTGTAGTTTTATTAGATGAAATAGAAAAGGCTCATCCTGATGTTTTTAATCTTCTTCTCCAGATCCTAGAAGATGGAAAGCTTACAGACTCTCGAGGCAGAAAGATAGATTTTAAAAATACTATTCTTATCATGACTTCAAATTTGGGTGTGAGGTATCTTCAGTATAATACAAATGTAGGATTTAAAAAAATATCTTCTGAAACAGGAGATATGCATTATGATGATATAAAAAAGAAAGTTTCTGAAGAACTTAAGAAAGCATTTAGACCCGAGTTTTTAAATCGAATAGATGAAATAATAGTATTTAGGCCCTTAAATAGACAAGAAATTGGTGACATTATGGAAATAATGCTACAAGATATAAAGGATCGTTTGAATAAACAAGGAATATTGGATCTTGTTATTACAGAGAGATTAAAAAAATTTCTTGTAAATAAGGGTTATAATCCATTATATGGGGCCAGACCTTTAAGGAGAGTGTTAGAACGCTATATTGAAGATACTATAGCAGAAAAGATATTAACAGGAGAGATTGGGGAAGGGGATATTGTAATTGGAGATATTGAAAAAGATGAGCCAGTTTTTATGAAAAAGGAGTTTTCCTCGGTTAGTGTCTAAAAAACATACTATATACAGATGTCAAAATTGTGGATATGTATCACATAGATGGTTAGGAAAATGTCCATCTTGTGGCCAATGGAATACTTTTGTTGAAGAAAAAGATATAAAGGCCAAGTCTCTTCCTTCTCTTTCCAGTAGAAATGCCAATATTTTATCTATAAGTGAAATAGATATTGAGAATGAGAAAAGGATTCCTACTGGATATAGTGAATTTGATAGAGTTTTGGGAGGAGGAGTTGTTCCAGGTTCTCTTGTACTATTAGGGGGGAGCCCTGGTATAGGCAAATCTACTCTCTTATTACAAGTCGCAAATTATATCTCATTGACATCAGGGAAGGTTTTATATATCTCAGGAGAAGAATCACAGACACAAATAAAACGAAGAGCAGATCGCTTAAATACTCATAGTGATAAACTTCTTCTTTTTTCTGAGACAAATATTAATTTTATAAAAGAGGCAATATTGGATACCTCTCCTTCTGTGAGTATAGTGGATTCCATTCAAACCCTTTATTCTCCAGATTTTGAAAGTGCCCCCGGAAGTATAACCCAAGTTAGAGAATGTGCAAACATTCTTATGTTGATAGCAAAAAATTATAGTATCCCTATTTTTATAATTGGTCATATTACAAAAAGTGGGGTAATTGCAGGTCCAAAGGCTTTGGAGCATATAGTTGATACAGTTTTGTATTTTGAAGGTGAAAGTTATCATTCATATAGAGTACTTCGGGCTATAAAGAATAGATTTGGCTCTACTAATGAAATAGGTGTATTTGAGATGAAAAATGAAGGCCTTGAAGAGATAAAAGATCCTTCAAGTATTTTTTTATCTGGAAAGCCAGAGGACCTTTCGGGCTCTATAGTAGTTGCCAGTGTGGAGGGTACAAGACCTATACTCCTCGAAGTTCAAGCCCTTGTAAGTTATACCAATTTCACTACTCCAAGGAGGATGAGCATAGGTTTTGATTTAAATAGGCTCCTTCTGATATCTGCTGTTTTAGAAAAAAAATTAGATATACCTCTTAATAATTATGATATATATATAAATATAGTAGGTGGACTCAAGGTTTCAGATCCAGCTTTAGACCTTGGAGTAGCAGTTTCTATTGCTTCAAGCTATTATGATATCCCGATAGATTCAAAAACTCTTATAATAGGAGAAATAGGGCTTACAGGTGAAGTAAGGAGTGTGCAAAATATCGAAAAAAGAGTAAAAGAGGCAGAAAAATTGGGATATAAACGTATAATTATACCTTATTATAATCTATCAGACAATAACTATTCAAAAGATATGAAGGTAATAGGTGTAGAAACTATAAGGGAGGTTTTTAGATTGTTATCTTTGGATTGAAGAATAATATGTTAATAAAACTTGAAATAGGCTTGACCTTTTTGAGAACTTATTATATAATTGAACAGAACAAATATGTTAATGAACATATAAAGAAAGGAGGGATAATTGATGGCTGAAGTCGTAGTAAAGGAAAACGAACCCTTTGATCAAGCGTTAAAAAGATTTAAGAGAAAATTTCAGCAAAGTGGAATACTTGCTGAGATAAAGAAGCATGAATACTATGAAAAACCAAGCGAAAGAAGAAAGAAAAAAGCAAGAGCGGCTAAGAAAAAAAGGAATAGAAGAGGTTAGTGATGTCTATCGAGGGAAGAATTGACAATGATATGAAAGATGCCCTCAAAAAAAGGGAGAAGGTAAGACTTTCTACTCTTAGAATGTTAAAATCACAACTTAAAAATGAAAAAATAGAGAAGAAAAGAGATTTAACAGAAGAAGAGGAAATAAAGGTAATAAATTCTTATTTAAAAAAATTGAAGGACTCATTGATAACATACCAAAAATCAAGCCGAGAAGATATAGTTACTCAAATAAAAGAAGAGATAAAGGTAGTAGAGGCTTATCTTCCTCCCCCGTTAACCTCTGAAGAAATAGAGAAAATAGTTAGAGATGTAGTTTCTAATATTGGAAAAGATAAGAAAAATATGGGACGTATAATGAAAGAAACAATGAGTATAGTAGGTCCCCGTGCAGATGGAAAAGTTGTAAGAAAGGTAGTAGAAGAAATTTTGAGCTCTTGAGTATACCTCTTTTACTGCAAGTAACTTAAAGCCCTCTCTTTTCTCCTATTTTTGTGGTATTGATTTCCTAACAAGAGGAGGTTGAACAAAGATAAAAAAAATAGAAATAAATTCATTAGACAGTGATGAGCTTAGGGAGATATCTGGGAAGTGGGATGAAAATCTTAAGCTTATTGAAGAAGAATTTGAAGTAAAGATACGCATAAAAGATGGTAATTTTGTAATTTTTGGAAAAAATCACCTTACAGAACAGGCAGCAGAGCTTATAACGGAGCTTTTAAAAACTGTAAGGAAAGGAAAACCTATTTCTTTCTCTCTTATAAAATATGGCTCTACACTACTTAAATCTGGGAGTCATTTTACTCATGAAACATATACTGATATAATCCAGGTCACTAGAAAGGGCAAAGAAATACGGGCAAAGACCCCTGGTCAACAAAGATTTGTAGATGCAGTAAAGAAAAATGATATTGTTTTTGTTATTGGCCCTGCAGGAACAGGAAAAACTTATTTGGCTACAGCCATGGCTGTTTCTTATTTTAAAGAGAAAAAAGTTTCAAGGATAATACTTGTAAGACCTGCAGTTGAAGCGGGTGAAAATTTAGGGTTTTTACCCGGAGATCTTCTTGAAAAAATATCTCCCTATCTAAGACCTCTATATGATGTACTCTTTGAACTTATAGGCGCAGATCGCTTTGAAGACTATTTACAGAGAGGAATTATAGAAGTAGCACCTCTTGCCTATATGAGAGGAAGGACTTTAAATGATTCTTTTATTATTTTGGATGAAGCACAAAATACAACACCTGAACAGATGAAAATGTTTCTTACTCGTTTTGGTTTTGGTTCTAAAATAATTGTTACAGGAGATGTAACTCAAATAGACCTTCCTGGTGCTAAAGATTCGGGATTAGTTAAAATTCAAAAGATTTTAAAAGATATTGAGGGTATCTCCTTTGTGTATCTAGATGAAACTGATGTGGTAAGACATAAGTTAGTCAAAAAAATTATAAAGGCTTACGAATCTTACGAAAACAATAATGAAAAAGCTAAAGCTTGATACATTTAATCTTAGAATCTATACTATATTTAGTATTACATATATCTTAATATTTTTTCTTTTATCTTTTTCTTATCATATAAAATATTCAGAATGGCAAGAGGGTGAGGTTATATCCAAAGATATATCCTCTTCCCGCTTCTTTCAGATAAATACTTCAATAAATAAATCTCGCATAGGTATAGGAAAGGATTTATTAGAAGTTAAGGAAAAGAGTTTTGAGGAGTTTTTGAATACTGTGGATCAAGAATTAGCTAAACATCCTACTTTCTCTAATAAGAATGGAATAAGGACTATTGCAGATGAATTGTTATTGAATGCCTACAATAGTGCGAAATATTCTAAATCTTTAAGGGAAATATTGAAAATTTTTCACGAAAATTTAAAATTAGTTGAGAATTTGTCTTATGAACAAAAAGAAACTATATGGAAGATTGTAGAGAAGACCTCGAAGAAATTTTATGTTGAAAAAGATGATGAATCCTTAAATAAAAATAAAAAAACATCTTTAAAATACCTTATAAAACCTGGACAATTAATAATTGAAAAAGGGAAAAAACTTACAAAGACAGATATTAATATTCTAAAAGAACTGAAAATAAAAAAGAAAAAAATACCCCTGGTCAATTTTATCTCTCTTTTTCTTCTTAGCTTCTCTATTTATATACTGTTTCTTTTTTACTTTTTTCTCTTTGGCAGAGGAATATTAAAGAATTTAAGAAAGATTTCTCTTCTTTTAGTTCTTTTAGTACTTAGTGTTCTTTTAGGAGTATTTATATTGCCCACTTATTTTTATATATTTCCTATAACACTTTTTGCTATAATGATAGCTATTTCTATAAATGTAAATATAGGTATAGCTTATGTTTTTACTCTTACTTTATTACTTTCTTTGATAATAGATAAATACCTATTTAATTTTCTTTTGTTGCTAATATTGTCAGGTACTGTTTCTGTATATCTTGTAAGACATCCAAGGGGAAGATCTGTTTTTAGTCAAGCAGGTATAATAATAGGAATTTTAAATTTTATTCTTATTATATCTTTGGATGTCTATAATTTTCATTTTTCTGTTTTTACAATAAGAAATGCGATATTGAGTCTTTTTTCAGGTTTTCTTTCTCCTATTATGGTTTTAGGAATTCTCCCTGTATTGGAGGGAATTTTTGGTATTTCTACATCGATAAGATTGTTGGAACTTTCTGACCCAGGACACCCTCTTTTGAGAAGATTGTTGCAAGAGGCCCCAGGCACATATCAACATAGTGCTATAGTGTCTAATCTAGCTGTAGCAGCTGCATCTACTATTGGGGCAGATCCTCTTCTTGCAAGGGCTGGTGGTTTTTATCATGATATAGGAAAATTAAAAAGGCCTTACTTTTTTATTGAAAATCAGATATCTGATAAAAATATACATGATGAGATTCAGCCTACTTTGAGTACACTTGCCATTATTTCTCATGTGAAAGATGGTGTAGAGCTTGCAAAAAAATATAATCTTCCTGAAGAGATAATCTCTATTATTCAAGAACATCATGGAACAAGCCTTGTATCTTATTTTTATTCTCGTGCCATAGAAAAACCTTCAGATAAAGATGAACTTTCTGAAGAGGATTTTAGATATCCAGGACCAAGACCCCAATCTAAAGAATCGGCAATAATAATGCTTGCCGATGCAGTAGAAGCTGCTTCAAGAACATTATCAAATCCTACGCCTACAAAGATAAAAAATCTTATAAAATCTATTTTTAACAGGATTATACGAGATGGGCAATTAGAAGAAAGCCCTCTAACCTTCCGAGATTTAAGCTTGATAGAGAGTACTTTTGAGAAATTCCTTCTTTCTATGTTTCATTCAAGAATTGAATATCCAAAAATTAAAACTAAAGGGGCAAAGAATGGAAATTGATATTATTAATGAGGTAGATATTCCAATCCCTAAAAAATGCATAGAATGGTTTTTAGGTATACTTTTAAACAGGGAAAATGTAAAAGAAAATATAGAATTAAGTGTTTTGTTTACCGATAACAAAAAAATTCAGAAACTCAATTTGGAATACCGTAATATTGATAAACCTACAAATGTACTTTCTTTTAGTATGAGAGAGGGTTTTTTGGTACCGTTTAATAATATTTTAGGGGATATAGTTATCTCTTATGAATATGCAAAAGATGAGGCAGAGGCTATGAAAATTGATTTAAAAGATAGGTTAATACAACTTATTGTGCATGGCATCTTACACCTTTTAGGATACGATCATGTGAGAGACGAAGACTATGAAAAGATGAAAGAGAAGGAAGATTTTTATTTTGGTTTATGGGAAAAAGAGAGAGAAAAATGTTTAAAGATGAGGGATTAGAAGTTTTAGAGATATTAAAAAAAGGGCTTTCTTATGATTTTGACATATTTGAGAAACATCCTTTTTATGGATATGGATTTGATTTAGTAGCTAAAGCTACAGTAGAAAATTATAGAACTATTTTTGGTGCTGTTAAGTTTGATAGATTCTATAGTTTTGAATTTAGCTTGGTAAAGTATTTGAAAAAATCTGATCTGAATGAGGTAAATAGAATTATTTCTATAATACAGAATAAGTATTTAGAATTATTTAAACCTTCCCAAGATGTTATAGGTACTATTATTTCACTTTTATTTATTGCCCCCTCTGTAGAGCCTGAAGTTATTAGGTATATAGAAAATTTTAGATATCAAAAAAGTTTTATGTTTGGTTTAAAGGGTAAATATGAAATTAGAATAATTTTTTTTGACATAGAAAACAAAAAAGTATATACTAATAAACATGGAATAAAAGTGAAAAATTATTATGAAAGATTATTAAAAAGGAGGTGATAAATGGATAGATAATTAAGCTATTATCAATTTTTATTTGTATTTTTATTTTTAAAAATTAAGAGAGAAAGGGGGTATATGTATAATGTCTACTGCTACACTTGTATTAACTGGCGTTGTTGCTTTTATCTTAGGCTACATTTTTTATGGTGGATATGTAGCACGTCTTGTAGAACTTGATCCAAATAAAAAAACACCAGCTCATACCCTAACAGATGGAGTAGATTATGTTCCTGCCAAGGCACCTGTACTACTCGGACACCATTTTGCATCTATCGCAGGGGGAGGACCTATCGTGGGGCCTATTAAGGGGGCAATGTTTGGATGGCTTCCTGCAGCGATATGGATTGTATTAGGTTCTATATTTATCGGAGGCGTACATGATTTTATGTCTCTAATCTCTTCTGCAAGACATGATGGGAAATCTATAGGAGAAGTTATTAATGAACATATTGGCAAATCTGCAAAAACTTACTTCCTCATTTTTGTATGGGCTGCATTAGTATTGGTTATCGCAGTATTTACCATTCTTGTTGCAAAAACATTCGCTGCAGTTCCTGCGGCTGCAACTGCTTCGATTCTTTTTATGATTATAGCTTTATTTATGGGCTATTTCTTATATCAAAAGGGTGCATCTTTAGGTATGGTAACAGTAGTAGCTGTTATTCTTCTATTCCTTTCTATTTGGATTGGAATAGTAGCGCCATTTCATCTTTCAATGAAAGCATGGATCTGGGTTTTAATTGTTTATATAGTAGTTGCTTCGGTTACCCCTGTTTGGGTGCTTTTACAACCAAGAGACTACTTAAACTCTTTTCTCCTTTATACAGCACTTATTGGGGGATTTATAGGTATTTTAGTAGGGCATCCGGCTATCTCCTATCCAGCATTTATTGGATTTAATATAAAGGGAGCTACTTTGTTCCCATTATTGTTTGTAATAATAGCTTGTGGTGCTATCTCTGGGTTTCATTCCCTTGTTGCATCTGGTACAACCTCTAAACAACTTGACAAAGAGACAGATGCAAAAATGATCGGATATGGTGGTATGCTTATAGAGGGCGTACTTGCACTTATTGCAACGGCAACCGTTGCAATACTTACTAAAGAAGCTTATGCTCAAAGTCTTGGAAGTGGAGGTCCTGTAGCACTTTTCTCTAGAGGTTTAGGTCAATTCTTGGGATATCTTGGTATACCTCAGAAGATTGGGGTTACATTCGGATCACTTACAGTCTCTGCATTCCTTCTCACTTCTTTGGATACAGCTACAAGACTTGGAAGATATGCATTTGAAGAGCTCTTCTCTGGTATGCCCGCATTATCCAATAGATATACTGCAACAGGTGTAACAGTTATAGCAGGTGGTGCACTTGCACTTTCTGGTAAATGGTCCACCATATGGCCTGTATTTGGTGCATCAAACCAGCTTCTTGCAGGATTGGCACTCCTTTCTGCAACAGTATGGCTTGCACATTCAAAGAAGAGCAATTGGGTAGCCTTTTGGCCGATGATATTTATGTTTATAGTAACTTTGTCTGCATTGGTACTCCTTGCAGTCAATAACTTCAAAAAAGGAAATGCAATGCTTGGAACAGTATCTCTTATACTCTTACTACTTGCAGTATTTATGATAATAGAGGCACTTATTAAGAAAAAACCACAAGAGGCATAATAAAAATAGGGGAGGATTACCTCCCCTATTTAAAAGTATTCTTTTATTTTTTTTAGTGTTTCTATCCCATAGACATCTTGTTCTAGAAGAGGTATATAGGTAAGTACCATATTTTTAAAATGTTTTTCTATAAGTTCAAGGTATTCTTTCTCTACCTCTTTTCTTTTCTTTAAAAATTCTCCAGTTTTTTCCGGAAGTACTCTATTTACTATTACACCCCCTATGGGTATTTTATATTTTGTAAGTATTTCTATAGCTTTTTTCGTCTCTATTATTGGAAGCCTTTCTGGATTTAATACAAATATATAGGAGGTAAATTCTTTGTTTAGTAGGAGTTTCCTAGCTTCTTGAAACTTGTATTTTCTCATTTTCAATATCCTAAGAATAGGATCATCATCTAATCGTATATCTACTCCCTCTTTTATTTTTTTTACACTTCTTTTGAGAGATAGTGCTGTTTTTCTTTTCTTAAAGAGATTATCAATCCATTTCTCTAATATTTCAGGAAGGGAGAGGAGACGAAGAGTATGGCCAGTAGGGGCTGTATCAAATACTATTATGTCATAAGTACCTTCCTCCACCTTTCCCATAAGTTCTATAAACTTATCAAAAGTGGCCCCTTCCTCTGCTCCTGGAGAAAGGTATGCGATGTCTATTTGTCTTTTTATTTCATCCATTAAAATAGGGCTTATAGTTTTTGAGAGACTATTTTTTATCCTGTTTATGTATTTTTTGGCCTCTATCTCAGGGTCTATCTCTATTCCCCATAGGTTTTCCATGAGTAATTTTTCTTTTGGACCTATGTTTATTTTAAATATATCCCCTATGGAATGTGCTGGATCTGTAGATACAAGAAGCACCCTTTTCCCATGAGAAGATGCATATAGGGAGAAGGCCGAGGCTGAGGTAGTCTTTCCTACACCCCCCTTTCCACCAAAAAAGAGAAATTTTTTAGATAAAAATGTTTTTAGTTTTCTATGGACTAAAATCGTGTTTTCCAAATCTTTCTGCAAGAATTTCCTCCTTTCTAAGCATTCTTACCTCCCAATTTTCCATATCCTCTGCTATATATGGGAGAAGTTCTAAAGTATAGTATGATACAGGATTAGGAATACCAAGGAGGTCTGAAAACAATAATAATGTATATAAGTCTTCCTGCTCATATACCTCTTTTTCTAAAAGGTCTACAGCAGATTCAATAAAAAAACCGTATAGAAATTCCTTTAAGCCTTTGAGAAATTCTTTTAATTTTTTTGTCAGTCTATTTGGATATTGCATGTTAAAATTATAGCATATAATAATAACTTAATTCAATAGGAGGAAAAATATGGGATCACCAAGAAGTAAAGTTGAAATAAAAGGCTTTGAGGCAAAATATTACGATATCTTGATGGATGTATTAACTTTGGGTGCATATGGGAAGACTATGAAAAAGGCTATAGAACTTATGAAAATAAGAAGAGAAGACAAGATCTTGGATCTTGGATCTGGAACAGGAAGAAATGCCTGTATTATGCGGAATTATTTAAACGATAATGGAGAGATAGTAGGTTTAGATATATCTGAGATTATGATTGGAAAGGCGGAAAGAAGATGTAGAAAATATAAAAATGTATCCTTTGAAAAAGTGAGAATAGAGAAGGAAATCCCGTATAAAAATTATTTTGATAAGGCATTTATTTCATTTGTCCTTCATGGATTTGAGCAGTTTGATAGAGAAAAGATAGTAAAGAATGTATACAATGCTTTAAAGGTAGGAGGTGAATTCTTTATCTTAGACTATGCTCATGATGAAGAGGAAAATATAACAGGAATATATCACTATTTTTTAACTAAAATTGAATGTCCCTTGGCATACGAATATGCTATCCTGGATCAGGAGGATTTTTTGAGAAAACACGGATTTTCTGGATTTGAATATGCCTATTTCTTTTTTAAAAGGGTGAACCTCTTAAAAGGTGTAAAAATTTAATTTTACCAGATCTGTATTTTTTCATCTAATTAAATAGGAAATGACAAGAGAAGATAAACTCATCGAACAATTGAAAAATGGAGATATTTCAGTATTTGAATTACTTATAAAGAGATACAAGGTTCGGGTATATAAGCTCATATTAAGTTTTATAAAAGACCCAAAAGAGGCAGAAGATCTTACTCAAGAAGTTTTTCTAAAGGTATATGAAAGTATTTCTAAATTCAGGAGAAACTCTTCTTTTTATACATGGCTTTATAGAATATCTGTAAACATGGCACTTTCATATCTTAGAAAAAGAAAAAGAGAATTAGAGTTTGTTGATAATATGTTTTTTGATCACTTAGTAGATCTTGATAAAGAAGTAGAAAACAGAGAACTTATAGAGACAGTCTTTAAAATAGCAGAAAGTTTACCAAAAAAGGAAAAGTTAATATTTATATTGAAGTTCCAAAATGGATTTTCAAATAAAGAAATTTCAGAGATTTTGAAAATTTCCAGGGATTCTGTTAAGTCAAACCTTTATCATGCTTTGAAAAGAATAAGAAAACACTTAAGAATTAAGGGTTTTTTGGGGGATTGATGGCTATGAAGGATCAAGAATTTAAAGATTTTAAGTTAATAATGAGTATATTAAGTGAACACTCAAAAAAAGATATAATACAAACTCCATCACTTTCAGATATGGAGAATAGAGTTTTATCAAAAATTGATATCATAAAGCTAAAAAAGGAGGTTAGAATTCTAAGGAGATTAGAATATGTATTAATTTTTACAATGTTTATGTTTTTGTTGTTCCTATTTCCCGGGCAAATAGGAAGATGGATAAATGATTATTTGCATAATTCAGGTTCGGAAGTACTTCCAGTCCAAGAAGTTGAGTATGTAGTAAATGAAGTAGAGGGGAGTCTTGAAGATTATCTTAATACAGAAATGGATCTTAACCCCCTTTTTATTAATGAAGATCTACTTTCGGATGAATATTAAAGGAGGTGTTTTAAATGAAAAGAGTAGCTGTATGGTTAGTTATTGTATCGAGTTTGATTCTTGTACTTACTGCTTCTTCAGTATGGGCTAATGAAAAACCTATACAAAAATTTATGCCCAGATCTAAGATGATGCCCGATAAAGGTTTTATTGAAGTGCTTTGGCTTTGGGAGGTCACTAAGGTACTTAATTTGGATGAAGAAAAACTTGTCGCACTTCTTCCTAGCTTAAAAGATCTAAGCCTATTACGAGAGGAAACAGCCAAAACAAAGAGAGAGCTTATCTTATCTCTTAAACAAGCTATAAAGCATTCTCAGGATAATGAGATATCAGAGATATTAAACAAATTAGAAATGCTTGAGAAAAATTATATATCCAAAAGAGATGCTATAGAACAAGAAATAAAGAAAGTGCTTACCTTAAAAGAGTGGGCAAAATTTGTCCTACTTCAAGAAGAATTTAACAAGAAAGTGAGGATGATGCTCGGAGATGTAAAGAGGATAAAAAGAAAAGCATATAAGCCACCTTTCCCTCCAAAGAATAGAAAAAGATAGATTGTATTAAGGAGAAGAGGTATTAATACCTCTTCTCCTTAATTTTTCTTCGAAAGGTCCTCCCATGTGTTGACTATTTTCGAAAATGAGTGTATAATATCTTCAGAATTAGGAGAGCCTAACTTATGATTACAAGAAATATTGAAGATTATCTTGAAGCTATTTTAATATTGGAGCAAGAAGTAGGTTATGCTAGGGTAAGTGATATAGCAAAGAGATTGGGTATTACTTATCCAAGTGTTTCAGGTATGGTTAAAAAATTGGGAGAACTTGGTTATATTCATTACAAAAAATATGGAAAAGTGATACTCACAGAACAGGGAAAAATTCTTGCTCAGGATGTAATCAAAAGACATAATCTATGGGTCTCTTTTTTGACTTCCCTGGGAATAAATAGAGAAATTGCAAAGAGAGATGCTTGTAGATTAGAACATGATATATCTGAACTTTCAGTAGAGACAATTAGTAGATTTCTAAATTATATTCTGAACTCAGAAGAAGGGAAAAAGCTTTTAAGTAAGTTTTCAGAAAAGAAAAAAGGAGGTATATAGATTGCAACCAACATTTTCGTTAGGTAACCTTAAGAATGACCTTATAAAGAAAACTATTGCTATAGCAAGTGGAAAGGGTGGAGTGGGAAAATCTTCAATCTCTGCCCTACTTTCTGTTTTTTTAAGAAAAAAGGGATATAAGGTAGGACTTATGGATGCAGATATTACAGGTCCCAGTATCCCTCGTATGTTTGGTGCGCACGAAAGGCCACATGTAGTAGACCAAAAAATCCAGCCAGTAATTACGAAAACTGGAATTAAAATGATTTCTTTAAATCTTTTTTTAGAAAATGAAGAAGATCCTGTAATATGGAGAGGCCCTCTTGTTACTAAAACAATAAAACAGTTTTGGGAAGATGTAGATTGGGATGAATTGGATTTTATGATCATAGACCTTCCACCAGGGACATCTGATGCCACTCTAACAGTTGCTCAAAGTATCCCTCTTTCTGGTATGGTGCTTGTTACCTCTCCACAAGAGCTTGCACTTATGATAGTAAAAAAGGCCTTAGGAATGGCAGAGAAGATGAATATAAAGCTGTTTGGGATAGTGGAAAATATGAGTTATGTAATCTGTCCAAAGTGTGGAGAAAAAATTTCTATTTTTGGAGAAGGCAAGGCAGAAAAGGCGGCAGAGGAAAAAAATATCCCATTTTTTGGTAAATTACCTATAGATCCTACTTTTTCTAGACTTTGTGATGAGGGAAAGATTGAAGATTTTGATATTACTTTATTTGATGAAATAGGTAAAAATTTTTTGAATTCTATATCTGAATAGGGAGGTGGATGTTATGTGGTTTGGATGGAATAGATTTGGTTTTGGTGGTCCATGGGGGTTTGGCTTTGGTCCAATGTATGGAGGTCCTTATTATGGAAATCCAGGATTTTTCCCATATGGTAATCCATATGGACCGGGAATGTATAATGTCCCGCAATATGGCGTGCAGTATGATAACACATTTGATCCTCGTACAATGGAGCTTATGGCAATGAGAGAAGAACTTGAATTTATGTCTCAAAGGGTTGATGAAATTCTTAGGAGATTAGATGAGATAGAAAGGGAGATGAGATAAAAATGAGGATATGTGTTACTTCTGAGGGACCTACTTTAGATAGTAAGGTAGAAGCGAGATTTGGTCGTGGTAGATACTTTATTTTTGTGGATACAGAGACAATGAATTATGAGGCAGTAGAAAATCCAGGTGTTAATGCAGCAAGTGGTGCAGGAATTCAAGCTGCACAATTGGTTGCACAAAACGGGGCTAAAGTAGTAATTACAGGAGGGAATTTTGGACCAAAGGCAGCAGAGACCCTCTCTTCTTTTGGAGTAGAGATGATAGGAGGATTCTCTGGTACGGTAAGAGAAGCAGTAGAAAGTTTTAAGAGAGGAGAGTTAGGTAGTGTTTCTTCTGAGGCAGGAACTGGTCCATCCTATAGCCAATCACCACCTACTATAAATAGCGATGAATTACGCGAGAAGGCCACTGAGGTTTCTGAGAATATCAAGAAGGCAAAAGATAGGGTAGATAAATTAATAGAAAGGAAGTGATGATATATGCCTTTTGGACAAGGTATGGGAAGAGGTATGGGGCAAGGACCAAGAGGTATGGCAAATAATCCAGGAAGAGGAAGAGGTGGAGGAAGACATCAAGGAGGTTCCAGTATCTGTAAATGCCCTAAGTGTGGTTATACTATGCCCCATCAGAGAGGTGTTCCATGCACAGAATTTAAGTGTCCAAAGTGTGGCACCCCTATGTTGGGAGAATTTCATAATATATAAGGAAGAGTAATTATGATAATTTCTGTAGCAAGTGGAAAAGGTGGGACAGGGAAAACCACTATATCTACAAATATAGCTCTTATGTTTCAGGGGATAAAATTTATAGATACAGATGTAGAAGAACCAAATGCACATATCTTTTTGCAACCAGTATTTAATACTAAATATGATGTAATAAGACTTTATCCAGAGGTAGATTATAATAAATGTACATTCTGTGGGGAATGTGCAAAGGCGTGTGCATTTAATGCTATAGCTGTGGCTAATAATAAAGTATTGGTCTTTAAAGAGCTTTGTCATGGTTGTGGATTATGTAATTATGTATGCCCAGAGGGGGCCATTACGGAAGTAGGCAGAACTATGGGTATTGTAAGACATGGAGAAACTGTTTTTGGTATTGATTTTTGGGATGGACTCCTAAATTTAGGGGAGGCGACTCCAGTACCTGTAATTAAAGATCTAAAGGAAAGGGCTCTTGAAGATTACGATAGAAATAGAGATATTGTAATAATAGATGCACCTCCGGGAACCTCTTGTCCGGTAATAGAGGCTATAAGAGGAAGTGATTATGCTATATTAGTAACAGAACCTACCCCTTATGGACTTGCAGATCTAAGATTGATGGTAGAGGTAGTAGAAGAATTTAAAATACCTTTTGGTGTAGTTATTAATAAGGCAAATCTTGGAGATAGAAAGATGTATGAGTATCTAAAAGAGAAGCATATAGAGATCATTTCAGAGGTTCCCTTTAGTGAAGAAGGGGCAAGGCTCTATTCCAAAGGGATTCCCCTTTACAATGTATATCCATTTAAAGATCCATTTCAAAAAATTGTAGAGAAATTGAAAGGGTTGAAAAAGGGCTTATGAAAAAAATAGCAATTATAAGTGGAAAGGGTGGATCAGGAAAAACTACATTAGTATCTAATCTTGCGCCAATTTTTAAAGATAAAGTGCTTACAGATTGTGATGTTGATGCTCCGGATTTATATATAGTTTTAGACCCTAAAATAGAAAAGCAGGGAAAGTTTAGAGGGTCAGATATTGCCTATATAGATAAAAATATTTGTATCGAGTGTGGACAGTGTATTGAAGTTTGTAGATTTGATGCTATATCTCCTTCTTATGTGGTGGATTTTTCGGCATGTGAAGGGTGTACGTTTTGTGCAAGGGTTTGTCCTGTAGGTGCTATTGAAATGCAAGAAAGAATAGCAGGGGAGTGGTTTATTGGGGACACTCGTTTTGGCCCTATGGTTTATGCAAAATTAAACCCAGGGGAAGAAAATTCTGGGAAATTAGTACTTTTAGTAAGAAAGCAGGCAGAATTCTTAGCAATGTCACAAGGAAAAGAATATGTACTTATAGATGGCCCTCCTGGGATTGGATGTCCCGTAACTTCATCTATTACAGGAGTTGACTTAGTAGTAATAGTCACAGAACCAACAAAATCCGGAAGCCATGACCTTGATAGAGTTGTAAAATTAGTTGAGGGCTTTAATATAAATCAGGCTATTATTATAAATAAATACGATTTAAACTTAAATATGACTAGTGAAATTGAAAAATATGCAAGAGCAAAAGATATTCCTATTATAGGAAAAATACCTTTTGATAAGGTAATGGTTGAAGCTTTAACTAAAAAAATTACTATAAGAGAATTTGCACCCTATCATCCCTTAAATAGTATATTTGAAGGAATATATACAAGTATACTGAGGAGGCTAAAAGAGTGAAAACCGTAGATATTGCTAAGATATCCGTTTTGGGGGCATTAGTGACGGTTGCTACCATAGTATTTCAAATTCCTACGCCCGCAACAAAAGGTTATATAAATTTGGGTGATACCTTTATATTTATAGGTGCTATCCTTTTGGGGAGAAAATCTGGTCTTTTGATTGGAGGTATTGGCTCTGCTTTAGCAGATATACTTTCAGGTTATGCCCATTGGGCACCTTTTACCTTGGTAATCAAGGGATTAGAAGGATATATAGCAGGTTTTGCAAGTCCTATCTACAAAGAAGAAAAAATAAATTACTTTCTATCTATTTTAATACTCACAGGGGCAAGTATTGTAATGATAACAGGTTATTTTATGGTAGAGGTGTTTATGTATGGTACTGCTGCAGCTTTAGCTGAATTACCGGGAAATATGTTTCAAGGAGGAGCAAGTATAGTTATCTCTATTGTTATACTAATTACTTTAAAAAAGGCAGGTATAAAATTGTGATGAGAAAGCTGACGGTAGCTGATATCCCAGAGGGAACACAGGTACGAGTGGTTAATATATATGGAGGATGGGGGATAAGACAGAGACTTTCTCAACTTGGCATCTTTCCAGGTGATATTATTCGGATAGTAAGAAGCGGTGCATTTGGAGGCCCTCTATATGTAGAAGTAAATGGAAACGCAGTGGCAATAGGGAGGGGAGTGGCATCACATATAGAGGTGGAAGAGGTATAGTATGAGAATAGCACTCTTGGGACAACCCAATTCAGGAAAAAGTACTATATTTAATAGTGTAGCTGGATATAAATCTGTTACCTCTAATTTTCCTGGCAAAACCGTTGAATATACAAAAACCCGAGTAAACTTTAGGGGTACCTATTTTGAATTAGTAGACCTCCCTGGTACCTATTCTCTTACCTCCTTTGATCTTGCAGAATTAGAAGCGCGAAATTATATACTTTCTGGCAATGTAGATGTGGTTATAAATGTAGTAGATGCTTCACTTCTTTCTCGAGGATTAGAACTTACACTTCAACTTTTGGAGTTAGAAATACCAAGTATCCTTGTTCTTAATATGATAGATGATGCAAAACGTAAAGGTATATATATTTATAAAGAAAGATTGGAAAAAATACTTGAGATACCTGTGGTAGAGACTATTGCAGTAAAAGGAGTAGGACTTGAGAGTGTGTTTAAAGCTGCTATAGAGATGGGCAAAAACAAGAAAAGATCTACACCATTGAAGTATAGAAAAGATGTAGAAAGTGTAATTCAGGACCTCTATAAAATTCTTCCAGGTGAACTTGAAACATTGAATCTTCCTAAGAGATTTTTAACTATAAAATTATTGGAAAAAGATAACTATATAATTGACAAAGTTTTAAGTATTGTCCCCGATTTTAAGAAAGAGATCGAAAGACATCAAAGGATTTTAGAAGAAACTCATGGAAAGCCCTCAGATCTAGTGATAGCTGGGGAAAGACATGCACTTTCTATGGACATATTCGAAAAGGTTGCTGATGTCAAAAAACCGTCCACTGATTTGGTAGATAAAATAGATAATATAGTGCTTAATAAATATTTGGGCTATCCTATCCTTGCATTAGTTTTGTATTTTTATTTTAACTTTATATTTAAAGTAGGAGTATTTTTAGAAGAACCTATAACGAATTTCTTTGATAAAATAGATGCTTTTTTGCTGGCAAGATTAGGGCACTCCCTTTGGGCTTCTGTAATAGAGGGTATAATCCAAGGTTTTTCAGGTGGTATAGGCATCGTTATTCCATATCTTGTGCCTTTTCTCTTGGGCCTCTCTTTTTTGGAAGATGTAGGCTATCTACCTAGGGTAGCATTTTTAATGGATGCATTTATGCATAGGATAGGACTTCATGGAAAGGCAATAATACCTTTTATTTTAGGATATGGGTGTAATGTTCCTGCTATAATGGCAACTCGTATCCTAGAAGAACCGAGAGATAGGTTTATTACGGGATTTTTAGCTACATTTGTGCCATGTTCTGCAAGAATCACTATAATATATGGACTTGTTGCATATTTTATAAGTCCTACTGCTGCACTTTTTATCTTTTTCTTTAATATTTTAGTGATTGCACTTATTGGAAAGATTTTAAATAAGTTTCTTCCATTTTCATCTCCTGGTATGATTCTTGAAATTCCTAAATATCATTTACCTTCCCTTAAGGTTGTGCTTGCAAAAACATGGCTTAGAATGAAGGATTTTATCTACATTGCATGGCCATTATTAATTATTGGAAGTCTTGTACTTAGTCTGTTTCAGTACTATAAATTAGACCTCCTTATCAATAAATTGTTACATCCTATAACGGTCTGGATTTTAGGATTGCCTGAGTTTGTAGGTACTACTTTGATATTTGGTATATTAAGAAAAGAACTTTCTATGATAATGCTAATACAAGCTGCGGGTACCGATAAGCTTTCACAAGTAATGACACATGCCCAAATTTTTATATTTACAATATTTGTAGTGTTTTATGTGCCTTGTATCGCAACCATTGCTGTTTTACATAGAGAATTTGGTTTTAAAAAGGCAGCAATAATTACATTTTCTACTATTTTGGTTGCAACTTTTTTGGGATTTCTCTTTAGACTATGGTTCTTGATTTTTTAATACCATTTTATTAATTACAAGTCCACTTGGAAGTTTTGGGTAAAAATCCGTAGATTTCTGGGGCATCTTTTCCAGTCTTTTTGCTATCTCTAATAGGTCTAATTTCTCTGTGGGATTTAAGAAAAAACAGATTATTTTATTATCTTCTATACTTTTTTCTTTTATGCAATTTTCCCATGTCCTAAAGAATTTAATCTCATCAATGTTTAAGTTGTCTATTATTACACGGTGAAGTATATTTACATCTAACATGTTCCATTTTTTACTTTTTTCTTTGTCAAAAAATTTTTCTATATCTTTTAGTTTGGGGATAAATAAATAGTATTTATCCTGCAAGTGCACACCTATTGCATGTTTTCCTAGATTTTCCTCTAGGGCATTTCTTAACTTTTCCATATTATCTATTTGTTTAATAACAAAATATCTACTCCATCTATCCAGAAAATCAGATAAACTATCCCTTACCTTTACATATCTATGAGTAGGTAGAATTACAATGCTTTCGTCATATACATTAACAAGTGTACCCATCACGAAATCAGGATTTTCTGGATATTCAAAAAGATCTATTTTTTCTTTCATTTCTTTTCTATAAATATTAGATACCTCATATCTGTGATGCCCATCTGCTATAAAAAGTTTTTTGTCTTCCACTATATCCTTTATTTTTTCTATTATTTCTCTATCTTCTATTTTCCATAAGGTATGATGAGTGCCAGGTGCCCCATCAAAATCATAAACTGGTGAGTTGTTAGAAACATATTCTACCATGAAAGACATAATATTATCTTCTTTGTCCTCATATAACATAAATATTTGCCCAAAGTTTGCCTGTGTTTTCCTTAAGAGATTTAGCCTATCCTCTTTAGGTTTTTTGAGGGTTTTTTCATGAGGGTATATATTTTTTCCAAAATCTTCCAATTTTATAAGTGTTATAATACCCTTTCTTCTTAAGGGTTTCTGCGTAAAAGGGTGTAAAAATTGTTGAATATAAAAATATAAAGAGGGTTTTTCGTCTCGTACAAGGATCCCTCTTTTTAACCATTCTTCTAGTAGTTCTTTTGATTTTTTGTGTTCATTTAGTATAAGGTTTACAAAATTGTAAGGATTTCTTTTTATATAAGCCTCTCTCTTTTGTGGGTCAATTTTATCATATGGAAGAGTAATAATATCTGACATCTTATGAGAAAATTCTCCAGCATATCTTATGCCTCTAAAAGGTTCTATAAAAGCCATATGTCCTCCTTATTGTGGTTTTTCTAAAAGAGTTACGGCATATGATGCTATAGCCTCTTTGTTTCCAATTGGCCCCATTTTTTCTGTAGTTGTAGCCTTTATCCCTATCTGGTTCATTTCTATCTCTAATATTTTTGCTATATTTTTTTTCATTTCTTCTATATAGGGAGATATTCTAGGTGATTGTAAAATTACAACAGAATCTATATTTATTATTTTGAAGGCCTCTTTTTTCATAATATCTGCAACTTTTTTTAATAGAATAAGACTTGATATACCTTTGTATGTTGGATCTGTATCAGGAAAATAATTACCAATATCTTTTTTCCCCATAGCCCCGAGTATGGCATCCATTATTGCATGAATGAGTACATCTGCATCTGAATGGCCCTTTGCCCCTTTTGAAGAAGGGATATTACACCCACCTATTACGAGGGGGAGATCTTTTTCCAATGTATGGAAATCATACCCCAATCCTATACGTATCTTCATATGTCAATACACCTTCTCTTGTTATTTCAAAGGAGTAGGGTATAGGTTTTGTAATTTGAGCAAAATATCCCATCTCCCTTAATCTTTTTACGATTCTGTCTCCCTTTTCCCTTGATTCGACTATTCCGAAGATGGTAGGGCCACTTCCAGATATATTTACATATTTTAAATCTTGCATATAGAATTCTTTTTTGAGTTTTAATATTTCTGGATAGGTTTCCTCAAGGAGATGGGTAAAATCATTTCCGAGACATCTAAAGAATCTCTTTAAATTTTTTTCTCTTAAGCTTTTCAACGCACATTTTGTATAGTCTTTTCTCTCTTTTTCTTTAAGTATATCGAACCTATTATATGCCCATACTGTAGATATGCCTACAGGTGGTTTTGCAATAACTATCCATATGTCAAATGGTAAAGCCCCTAATTCTTCTATCTTTTCGCCTTTACCATGTATATATTTTAAGCCACCATATATAAAAAAGATTACATCCATTCCTATATTTTCTGCTATATGGGCAAGTTCTTCTTTTGTTAGGTTGAGATCGTAAAGTTTGTTTAAGGCAATAAGCATAGTCGCTGCATTTGAAGAACCACCACCTAAACCCGCAGAGATGGGTATGTGTTTTTGAATTTCTACCTGAGCCCCAAGAATTTTTTCAGTATATAGAGAAAGTTCCCTATATGCCTTATAAATTAAGTTTCTCTTGTCAAGGGGTAAGTAATGATGATCAGAGACTATTTGAATACCGTTATCTATTTTTGTTACTTTTAAGGTATCATAAATATCTATAGTCTGGATTATGGATTCTATATTGTGGTATCCATCACTTCTTCTATTTTTTATATCTAAAGTAAAATTTATTTTTCCATATGAGCGTATTTCCAAGTATTTCATATATCCTCTTCCTTTAATATTATTTCTGCAAGCTTTAGGTCAAATGGTGTAGTTATCTTTATATTTTTATCTTCACCATTTACTATCTTTATTCTATAACCATATTTTTCCATGATATAGGAATCATCTGTATTTGAAAAACCTATTTTTTCTCCTAATTCCTCGTACGCTTCTTTAAGTAAAGTGTATTTGAAAACTTGAGGGGTTTGAGCCCTTACAATAGTATCTCTATGTATAGTTTTTGATATAAAATTATCTCTCCTTTCTTTTAGGGTATCCCTTATAGGAATAGCCAATATGGCACCATCTTCTGTCCTTGCTACATCAATTACTTCTTTTATTTTATTTTTTGAGATGAAAGGTCTCGCTCCATCATGTATAACTACTAATTCTGTATCATTTTTTAGTTCTTTAAGTCCATTATATACAGATTCTCCTCTTGTTGTTCCACCTGATATAATTTTCTTTAATTTTTTTATTTTAAATTCTTGAATTTCCTTTAGTTTTGTTTGAATACTTTCTTTGTCTAAAACTAAATATATTTCATCTATGGATTCACATTCATCAAGTCTTTTTAATGTATAAAATAAAATAGGTTTTCCCCCTATATTTATGAATAATTTGTTGGTATTTCCGTTTTGCATTCTTATACCTTTTCCTGCACCAGCTACTATGGATACTATCATGTTGTCTTACCTCAGAGGCTTGTAATTAGGTTTTGCGGATAAAATTATAACATTTAAAATATCAAATGTCAAACTTGACTATTTTACTATTATATGATATACTTCAATTATGAATATAGGTATTTTGGGTGCAACAGCGAAAAAGAATAAATATGGCTATAAGGTATTAAAGAACTTAAAGAAAAGAGGTTTTGATACCCTTTATCCCATAAACCCTAATTATGAAGAGATAGAAGGTTTTAAATGCTATGATGATCTAAAATCTATTCCAGATAAAATTGATCTCTTAGTATTTATAGTTCCTCCTTCAGTTGGGCTGAGGGTACTTCGAGATGTGTCGACTTTAGGGCTAAAGAATGTGTGGTTTCAGCCAGGTGCAGAAAGTAAGGAGATAGAGGAATTTTGCAGAAAATACAATTTAAACTATTCATTCTATAGATGTATAATGGTTGCAGATGATGAGGAGATAGAAAAATTTATAAAATCTTAGATAAATATAGTTTTCCCTTCCCTTAGGATGATTTTTCCCATAGATATTACTATGTAGGGTATCTTAAGTAGATCCTTATCTATATATTCATTTGTATCCCATATAACCAATGATCCCTCTTCTCCATTTGTTATTGTCTTTTCCTTTCTCTCTTGTAATTCTTTTTCAAATATTATAAATTCACTTTTATATTCTATATCTTTCCCTGTAAATATCCCCTTTACATAATTTTTAGAGAAAATATGATCTATTTTTTTAATCTCCTCTATTTTTACATCTTTTTTTTCTAATTGAAATATGTATGTAGTATATCCCCCCTTTATCCCATTTTTTATAAGCTTTTGGAAATACGAATAATCTCTAATATCTACAGATTTTTGGGATATAAATGAAAGAGAGGGAGTTGTGATTTTTCCATCTAGTTTAACTAAAAAGTCCACTTCTTTATCGTCTATTCTGTCTTTTACCTTTTTTATTTTACTATCTTCTATAAGGATGTCGCAGTTTTTCTCTAAGTCGCTTAAAAGAGTTACATTTTTAAGTAAGATTCTCATCTTTAGCTCCTTTTTGAAAAATAGAAAATATCTTATAGTCTATATCCTTATGGGTGACATATATTTCTTTATAAACACTAAACAGCTCATCATATAGGGAAAAGTACTTCTTCTCTGGGTAAATATGTGTTTTTATTTGGGGATTGAAAGAGAGATTTTCTTTTCCTAAAGATCCCATAAGGGCCAGAAGAGATGCTCCATATGCAGCCTTTTCTTCTCCTTCTAATATATAGAGTTCTTCTTTCAAGATGTTAGATATTATTTGGGACCATGTTTTACTTTTTGTAATCCCCCCTGCAAGAAAATACTTTCTTGGTTTTCTCTTTAGGTTCTCTATGATCTCCTTTCCTTCTCTTATTGCAAATGATACCCCTTCCATGATTGCCCTTATAAAATCCTCCCTTGTATGAGAGAATGAAACCCCTACGAAAGATGCCTTGATTTTATCATCCATATGAGGTGTCCTTTCGCCAAAAAGATAAGGGGTAAATAACATACCTTTTGCACCAGGTTGTGAGGGAGGGGTATTATCTATATCATTGTAGGTAAATTCATCTGTTATATTATCCATCCACCATTTAAGAGAAGCCCCTGCAGATTGAATTGCCCCCATAATATAATAAGTATTTTCAACGACATGTAAGAGCGTATGAACCCTTAATTTGGGGTCTACTTTGAATGTATCCACAGGATAAAACAGCTGTCCACCTGTACCCACAGTCACCAAAGCAGTGTCTTCACTCAATACAAAATTGCCAAGGGCTGTGCATGGTTGATCTCCTCCACCTGCAACTACCTTTGTTCCCTCTGGTATCCCTGTAAGTATAGAAAATTCTTTGGTAACCTCTCCTGTTATGTCAGAAGATTTAACTATAGAAGGCATTTTGTCTATATCTAAATTTAGAAGTTCCATAATCTCAAAAGACCATGTCTTTTCTTTAAGGTCAAATAAAAGACTTGCAGAGGCATCTGAATACTCTGTATATACATCTTTAGTTATTTTATGTCTTATGAAATCCTTAGGGAATAAAAACTTGTAAGTCTTCTTATAAAGTTCTGGACGATTTTTCTTAAACCACATAATCTTTGGAGCAGTAAATCCTGAATTGGGGAAATTTCCTATCTTTTTTGAAAAAATCTCTTTAGGTATATGACTTTTTAAAAATTCTACCTCTTTATAAACCCTTTGATCTGCCCATATTATAGCATTATATAAAGGGTCTCCATTTTTATCTATTGGGACTATTCCATGCATCTGCCCAGAAAATCCTATTCCTTTTATGCTACTTTTTTTTATCCCAGTTTTAGTTATGACCTTGTTTACTACTTCTATAGTCTTTTTCCACCATAGGAGAGGGTCTTGTTCAGCCCAGCCAGGATGTAAAGAGATAATGGGGTATCCTTCCTCTGAAGAGCCAAGATATTTACCTTCAATATCTATTAAAGTTGCCTTTATATTTGTTGTTCCCAAATCAATACCTAAGAAGTAATCCATAAATGCCCCTTTTTTCTTTTAGTAAATTTTAAAGATTTTTTGATAATTTGTCAAATAAATTTTTAGGGCAATTTTTTAAAAACACTCCCTTTTGTTTTTGACATTGTATAGGTTTTTATGATATAATTACTCCTGCAATTTCAAAGAAAGCGAGGTGGAAATAAATGAAAAAGGGTATTCATCCTGAATATGTAGATTCAGTTATTATTTGTGCTTGTGGTGCTACTTATCATACGAAATCTACCAAAAAGGAGATAAAGGTAGAGATCTGTGCAAGCTGTCACCCATTTTTTACTGGGGAAGGACAGAGATTGGTAGATACGGCAGGTAGGGTAGAGAAATTCAATAGAAAATATGCAAGGAAGAATTAGTTTATGTCAAATCCATTAATAGGTGGCCAAGCTGTAATAGAAGGGGTAATGATGCGCGGAAAGAATATGATCTCTGTAGCAGTAAGGAGGCCAGAGGGAGATATTGCCCTAATGAAAGAGCATATTACCCCTACCTCGAAAAAGATAAAAATATTAGGATTACCCTTTCTAAGGGGAACAGCAGTTCTTGTAGATGCCCTTTATTTGGGGATAAAAGCCCTTTCTTATTCTGCAAATGAGGCACTAGGAGAGGAAGAGAATCTAAGTACATGGAATATGGTAGTAGCATTTACATTAGCAATAGGAATGTTTGTTCTATTATTTATTTTTTTACCACTCTCTGTTGCTCAAATTACCTCAAAAATCTATAAGAATAATGTAATAATATTTAATCTAATAGAAGGGCTTGTAAGGATCGCTATATTCCTCGGCTATATATGGGTTATCTCTCTCTTTCCTGATATAAAAAGGGTCTTTGAGTATCATGGAGCGGAACACAAGACTATTCATGCATATGAAAACAATGACCCACTTACCCCACAAAATGCCAAGAAATATACTACTTTACATCCAAGATGTGGAACAAGTTTTCTTATGGTATCTATGATTGTAATGATTATACTCTACTCATTCCTAGGAAGGCCTTCTTTTCTTATAAGGTTTACATCAAGAATTTTATTAATACCGGTAGTTGTAGGCCTTTCTTATGAATTTTTAAGATTTTCCTCTGAAAACCTTAAAAATATTTTCGTAAAGATTCTTATTGCACCTGGACTCTGGTTACAAAAACTTACCACAAAAGAACCTGATGAGAGTCAATTGGAAGTAGCTATTGAAGCCCTAAAGGCAGTATTAGATGAGGAGGGAGTCTTATATCGTGTTTGAGAAACTAAAAGAGGTAGAAGAGAAATTTGAAGAAGTAGAGAAACTTATGTCTCTTCCAGAGAATATCTCAAATAGAGAAAAGTTCATGAATCTTTCTAAGACCTACAATGAACTTAAAGAGATAGTAGATGCCTATAGAGAATATAAGAAGTTAAAAACAGAACTCAAAGAGAATGAGGAGCTTTTGAAAGAAGAAAAAGACCCTGAAATGAAAGAACTTGTAAAAGATGAAATTAAACAGGGAGAAAGGAGATTAGAAGAATTAGAATATAAACTTAAACTCCTTTTACTTCCTAAAGATCCAAATGATGAAAAGGGTGTCATTATAGAGATAAGATCTGGGACAGGAGGAGAAGAAGCGGCACTTTTTGCCCAAGATTTATTTAGGATGTATTCTAAATATGTAGAAAAAAAAGGTTGGAAATTAGAAATAGTTGAGGCAAATTCTACAGAACTAGGAGGATTCAAAGAAATAGTATTTATGGTAGAGGGAAAAGGTGCATTTAGTAGGTTAAAATATGAAAGTGGGGTTCATAGGGTCCAGAGGGTTCCAGAAACAGAGGCAGGGGGTAGGATTCATACCTCTGCCGCTACTGTAGCTGTACTTCCCGAGGCGGAAGAGGTAGATATACAGATAAATCCAGAAGATTTAAGGATAGATGTATATAGATCTATGGGGCATGGGGGACAGAGTGTAAATACTACAGATTCTGCAGTAAGGATTACCCATCTTCCTACAGGAATAGTTGTAACATGCCAAGATGAGAAATCTCAACTGAAAAATAAGGCAAAAGCCTTAAAAGTATTAAGGGCACGTCTTTTAGATATGGAGAGGGAAAAACAAGAGAGAGAAAGAAGAGACTTAAGAAGGATACAGGTTGGTTCAGGAGATAGAAGTGAAAGGATAAGGACTTACAATTTCCCCCAAAATAGGGTAACAGACCATAGAATAGGGCTTACCCTTTATAAGTTAGATAGTATTTTAGAAGGGGAATTAGACGAGATCATAGACCCTCTCATTGCCCATGATACAGCAGAAAAATTAAAGAAGGTGGTATAGTTTTACATATATGAACTGTTAAATTTTGGGAGACGATTCTTAAGTACCAAAGGTATAGAGAGTGCATCCAAAGAGGCAGAAGATCTTCTCTTGTGTCTTCTTAAAAAAGATAGGAGTTCTTTTTATAAAGATCTTCATACAAAGGTGCAAGAACCACTTATTTTAAAATATAGAAATTTACTCGAAAAAAGAGCTTTAGGTACCCCTCTTCAATATATCCTCCAAGAAACAGACTTTTTTTCTATAAAGTTAAAAATAACCAAAGGAGTATTTATTCCACGCCCTGAGACTGAACTCTTGGTAGAAGAAATAATAAATATGATAAAAGATAGAAGGCTTCAATATAGCCATATAAATATATTGGATCTAGGTACAGGGACAGGAGCTATAGTTCTTTCTCTGATAAAAGAACTTGAAGAAAGTTTTGGAATAGGGGTTGATATAAATCCTATTGCACTTTCTCTTTCTCAGGAGAATGCCTATCTTAATAAATTAGAAGATAGGGCTTTTTTTGTAGAGGGCGATATTTTTTCTCCTGAGCAATTTACTATTTCTAAAAAATTTGATATTATAGTATCAAACCCTCCTTATATTCCAGATGAAGATATAATAACTCTTCAGAAAGAGGTTAAAAATGAACCCTTTTTGGCATTAGGGGGAGGGAAAGATGGCCTTACTTATTATCCCTATATCTTTGAATGGGGGCTTAGATTTCTAAAAAAGGATGGTTTTTTAGCCTTTGAAATGGGAAAAGGGCAATGGAAAAGAATCAGAGAAATTGCATATCAGTATAATTTTAAAAATGGACATACAAGAAGGGATTATAATGGCATAGAGAGGATTGGGATAGTATGGAAATAAAAGAATTAGAAAGGATTGCAAGGGTACTTAATAGGGGAGGAGTAATAGTTTTTCCTACAGAGACGGTTTATGGTCTTGGTGTAGATCCATTTATAAAAATCGGTATTAAAAAACTATATGATATAAAGAAACGGGATAGAAAAAAGCCCCTAACACTTCACCTTACAGACCCTTTAGATATATATAAATTCGCATATGTAGATTATCGTGCTCAGGCTCTTATTCAAAAATTTTTACCTGGTCCCTTGACTGTGATATTGCCAAAGAAGAGGACTGTCCCGAAAAGAGTAGTTGCAGGAAAAAATAAGGTAGGTTTTAGAGTCCCAAGTTGTAAAGTTGCAAGAGATATTATAAAATTTTATGGTAGGCCTATTGCTGCAACAAGTGTAAATATTTCGGGTTCTTTACCTCTTAATAATATAAAAGATATAAAAAAGAAATTTGGGAAATTAGTTGATCACATAGTTTTAGAGCCTTGTGAATTAAGTAAAAAGGCTTCTACTGTTTTGGATTTAACAGTGAAACCTTTTAAAATCTTAAGATATGGAGAAATATCAAAAGAGGATATAGAGAGAATAATAGAAAAAGGAGGATGAGCATATGAAAGTAGCAATAGGGGCAGACCATGGGGGTTATCAATTAAAGGAAAAGATAAAAGAATTTTTAATAGAAAATGGATATGAAATAGTTGACTTTGGTACCCATTCTGAAGATTCTATTGATTATCCTGAAATTGCCTACCCATTGGCAAAAGCTGTATCAAATGGAGAATGTGACCGAGGGATCCTTATATGTGGTACGGGAATAGGGATGTCCTTGGTTGCAAATAAGGTGAAAGGGATAAGGGCAGCTCTTTGTAGTGATGTCTATTCCGCAAGATATTCTGTTTTACACAATAATGCCAATGTCCTTACCTTTGGTGGTAGAGTAATAGGGGAGGGCCTTGCAAAAGAGATTGTAAGCGCATGGCTTTCTGAAAGTTTTAGTCAAGGAGAAAGACATGTAAGACGGGTAAATAAGATTAAAAAAATTGAAGAAGGGTGGTGCAAAAATGAAGTATGAAAATGTAGTGGTAATTGATCATCCTCTTATCCAGCATAAGTTGGGACTTATTAGGGACAAAAATACAGGGGTTAAAGAATTTAGAGAACTTGTAGAGGAGATAGCTACACTTATGGCTTATGAGGTAACAAGAGACCTCCCATTAGGAGAAAAAGAAATAGAAACCCCTATTGGTCCTACTAAGGTAAAAATGGTTCCAGGAAAGAAGGTGGCTATTGTAGCGATACTTAGGGCGGGTTTAGGAATGGTGGAAGGAATGAGTAAGCTTATACCTATAGCTAAAATAGGACATATAGGGCTCTATAGAGATCCCAATACATTAAATCCAGTAGAATATTACTGTAAGTTACCCGGGGATATTAGTGAAAGAGAGGTTATTCTTGTAGATCCTATGCTTGCTACAGGTGGATCTGCTATTATGGCTGTTGATCTTTTGAAAAAGGAGGGGGCAAAGAGTATAAAATTTGTCTGCCTAATAGCTGCCCCGGAGGGAATAGAGGCCTTTCATAAAAAACATCCAGATGTGAAAATTTATGCAGCTGCAGTAGATGAAAGGTTAAACTCTCACGGTTATATAGTTCCTGGATTAGGAGATGCAGGAGATAGACTATTTGGTACAAAATAAAGAAGGTGACTTAAGTGCTTTCGCAAAAAAAATTGAAAGAAAAGAAGTGGGTTTTTGGAATGGTTCATCTTGGAGCACTTCCAGGAAGCCCAAATTATAATCATAACAATAAGGAAATCATAGAAAATGCCATAAAAGATGCAGATGCTTTAATTGGCGCAAATATAGATGGTATAATAGTAGAAAATTATGGTGATTGGCCGTTTACTAACAAAACAAATCTTTCTCAAATAATGTTACAAACAATAGTTACTTATGAAATCAAAAAAAGATATCCGGATATCCCTTTAGGTGTAAATATACATTATAATGCCTTTAGAGAAGAGGCCCATCTTGCAAATGTTGTGAATGCAGATTTTATAAGAGTAGAGGTATTTGTAGATACAGTAATATATGATGATGGAATTCTTTCCCCTGCAAGTGGTGAACTTTTAAGACTTAGGGATTCTCTAGATGGAAAATTTCTTATCTTTGCAGATATTCACCCAAAACATACTCAGTTGCTTGTGGGTAGGAGCATAGGAGATTCTGCACATGCCGCAGAGCGCGCTATGGCAGATGCTATCATTGTTACAGGAAAAGAGACAGGGAGTCAGACTCCCATTAATTCGATAAAAGAGGCCAAAGCTTCTACATCCTTACCCTTATTTGTTGGGAGTGGGGTAACACCTGATAGCCTTTTCTCTATTTTGAAAATAGCAGATGGTCTTATAGTCGGAAGTTACTTTAAATATGACGGATATGTCTTTAACCCGGTAGATAAAAACCGAGTGGAAGACTTTATGAAAGAGGTGGCTAAATATTTTAAATAAAAAGGTTACCATTTATATAATATTTATTTTTTTTCTAATTTTTTCTGGCCTTTCCTATGCAGAAGAGGACAAGAATCTTTTAAAAAACTATAAACTTTTAGAAAGAGCAGACAAATTATACCTTTACGGAAAATATAATAAGGCCATACCTATATATGTTAAGCTTTTGAAATCTACAGATAATGAAATAATAAAAACTAGGGTTTGGTTAAAACTAGGAAAGGCCTATTATTTTCTGAAAAATTTTCAGAAGTCAGAATTCTATTTATCTAAACTATTAAACAAAAAGAATAGTTTTCCTCAGATAGAAAAAGGAGCGAGACTGTTTTTGTCTGGCATATATGAAATTAAAAGAGATTACAAAGATGCTATTTACATACTTATTCCTTTGGGAAATACAAGAGATTACTATAGTTTTCTTGCAGCCAAAAAGATAGATAGAATAATTTCCTCATATCCTTCAAAGGATCTTAAGAAAAATTACAAACTTATTAATTTTTATATCACCCAGAGAGAATATACTAAGGCACTTGAGATTATAGAGCTTTTCCTTAGAGAAAAGAAGACCCCAGAACTTTTATATCTTAAAGCTAAACTATTATTTAATAAACGAAAATACAAAGAGTCCCTTTCCCTTTTTGAAGAAGTTTTGAAGCTCCAAGATAATTCATATAAAAATAGGGCCCTTTACTATAAAGCTACTATCCTTTCTTATATGAATAAATTAGATGATGCACTTAAGATCTATAAATCTCTTCCTCCTTCTCCATCTACCACACTTAAAATAGCATATATTTACGGAAGAAAAGGGGATAAAGAAAGAAAAATCGCAATTTATAAAGAATTTTTAAAAAAATTCCCCCTTTCTTATCAGGCAACCTATGTAATCTTTAATCTTGCTCAATATTATGAAAAAGAAAAAGATTGGGAGAATGCCTTATATTACTATGATTATCTTGTTAAAAAATATCCAAATTCCCGCCTTGTAGATGATGCCCTTTACAAAGAGATAGTATTATATAAGAGGTTAAAAAAACAGGATAAGGTAAAAGTTCTAAAAGATACACTTATAAATAGATACCCTATAAGTATATATTCATATTATTTAAATAATTATGAGTTGAATTTTAACAGAGATTTTACTATTTCATTGGATGAATTTATAAAAGATCGAAAAGAGGTAGAAGAAAAATTTGCTGTGCCACTTTTACTGTTTAAGAATAAAATGTATGAGAGTACATATTATGAGGCAAAAAAACTTTACAACAAAGGAGAGAGATCCCTAGCCCTTTTATATATATTGAGTATAAGTGCTGAGAAAATAGGTAGATATTATGATTCTATGAAATTTAGAGAGACAATCTATTATTATCTAAAGACAAAAGAAAATGGGATCTCTTTAGATATGGTTTCCTTTATCTATCCAAAATTTTATAAATCTATAGTAGAAACCCAGGCAAAAAAATATAAACTTGATCCACTTGTTATATATTCTATAATAAGAGAAGAGAGTAGGTTTGGGAAAAATGTTCTTTCCCCTTCTTATGCTGTAGGCCTTATGCAGATCATCCCTTCTACAGGAAAGTGGATTGCCTCTAAATTAAAGATAAAAGATTTTGATGTAATTATGTTGTTTAATCCTATTATAAATATAGAATTTGGAGTGTGGTATGTAAATTATCTAAATAAATTTTTCTCTGGAAATATAGATGCTATATTTGCCTCATACAACGGAGGTCCAGGAAATGGAAAAAAGTGGTTTAAGGAGATTGAAGGAAAAGATAGAATAGAAATCATAGAAAACAATATAAGATATGCAGAGAGCAAGGAATATGTGAAAAAATGCCTCTCTAGCTATTATACCTACAAGAATTTAGAACTATATATTCACAAAGATAATCCTAAGAAGCCAGTCAATAAACCAGAAGACTACAAGGGCAAAAATAGGTAAAAGGTCTAAATAATATCCCATCCATAACTCTTTATATCTTTGAGCCTGAGAAAGAAGACCTTTAAATATATCTAAAATAGGATCTGTAATATTATAGGTGAATTGAACTAGAAAGTGGTCCCTATCTGACCTAATGAGAAAAAATAGTGCTCGAAGACCTAAAAATAATTGAATAAATGATATTAAAATATGAATTAATGCATATATTTTACTCATATTGTTTATTATCACCCTTTTTATTTTATTTTTTATTATAAAATAACCTGTTTTTGACCTTTTGTCAAGGGGGTATCATGAAGGGATTTTTAATTGTGCTTTTGCCTTTGCTCATTTTTGTAAATATTGCTTATGGAGAAATGGTCTATGATAGAGATCATGATGGCTTTCCTGATCAGGCAGAGCTCATCTCTTATCATGATAAATCCAATTTTAGGCTCTGGTTTGCCTATATAGCCCTAAGTCAGTATTATCATCCATCCCCTTTATGGAGCAAACATGAGAGAGATTGTGCAGGTCTTATAAGGTTTTCCTATAAAGAAGCACTAAAAAAGCATGATGATAAATGGTTTAGTTCTATGCCATTTTTGATAGATGTAAATATACCTGATATTTTGTCTTTTAATTATCCCCATGTACCTATTCTTGGAACGCGTATCTTTAGAATCGCCACAGGTGAATTTAGACCTCAAGATGTTAATAGTATAGAGCGTTTTTTTTCTACTTATGCTACTGCTTACAATCTAGTAAAGTATAATGTAAAAAAGATTGGGAAGTCGGAAAAAGGAGTAAAGAAGGGAGATATTCTTGTGTTTTATAATCCATATGACTCTAAGATGCCCTTCCATACTATGATTTTTATAGGGAATGACATGTTTGGCGACCCTGAGGGTCCGAGGGATTGGCTTTTGTATCATACAGGTCCTAGATTAGGTGATGGAGGTGTAATAAAAAAAGTAAGAAGAAGTATGCTTAAACATCATAGGGATTTAAGATGGCGACCTATACCGGAAAATCCCTTTTTTTTAGGGTATTTTCGCTTTAAAATTTTGGATAACTAAAAGGAGATGATATAAAATGAAAGGAATTTTAAAGGTCTTTTTTTTACTCACCATTTTGGTTTTTCTTGTATACTCTATGCCTTCTTTTGCCTCCTGGGACTTCAAATTTAGTATCTCTACCCCCCGTATATTTGGACCAAAAGATAAAGAAATCTATATAAACCTAAGCAGTAAAGGGGTAAGATATGTAGATATAAAGATCTATAAATTAAAAGAGCCTTTAAAATTTATTATAAATTCTAAATATAAGCAGAACCTTAGAAGCTACAAGTTTTCCTATAGATTAGACCTTAAGGAGCAGATATTAAATGACCTTTGGGAGAGGTTAAATAATCTTCAGTACAGTATAAGAATCGGTCTTAGACGTATGATCCCCTATGATGAGAGGGTGAAAATCAAAGAACTTTTTGGCATAAAAGAATTCAAGGAGTTTTCTGTCCCAGAACCACCCTTAAATATCCGGGTAAATAAGTTTTTACGAGATGAAGAGGTTTTATATTTTTTTCGGGAATATGTTCCAAAACCCAAGGATAAGAATTGGTGGTCCTATCGAAGAATTTTACTCCCTATAAAAGATGTAGGTACCTATCTTGTAGAAGCATCTTACAATGGAAAAGTTGCATATACCCTCGTAATGGTAAATAAAATAAGCATAGCTGTAAAAGCTACAGCTACCACGGGTAAATTTCTTGTATTTTTAGAGAATAAGTATACCTCTACTCCATTGGAGGGAGGGGATATTTACATAGTAAGAAGAGATAAGATACTTGCAAAGGGAAAGACTGGAAAGGATGGAATATATTTCTTAAAGCATATAGATTTTTCTATGAAAGATATATATGTTATTGCCGCTTATGGCAAAGAGATTACAATATCTAATGCACCATATCTTTACTCTGAAAATGCAAATTTTGAAATATATACATATACCGATCGGCCCATATATAAACCTGGACATATTGTATATTTTAAAACTATTTTAAGACAAAATAATATATATACATATTCCCTCCCACCAGTGGGAGAAAAGGTAAAAGTTTCTTTAAGAGATCCAGATTATAATCTTATTTTGGAAAAAGAAGAGACAATAGATGAATTTGGTACTATATCAGATAAGATAGAGCTTTCAGAAGATGCAGCATTGGGTTACTACACTATATCTGTTGAATATAAAGATAATAGAGATACAGCTTATTTTCAAGTGGAAGATTATGAAAAGCCGGATTTTGAGCTAAAGACTTCTTCTTCCAAAAAGATTTATAAAAAGGGTGATAATATCGATGTAGAAGTGGGGGCTAATTATTATTTTGGGGAGCCTCTTCGTGATGGTAAGATAGAATATCAAATCTTTGCATACCCTATCTCTGAGACATACTATAACGAAGATAATGAGATATTTTTAAAAGAGGGTAGTGGACATTTTGATACTAATGGAAAATTTCATCTTGTTATAACACCAAAAGAACTTCAAGACCTTCCTAATAGTACTATATATATAAATTTCTACGCCAAAGATTGGAAAAATAAGCTTGTAACCACAAATTATAGTGTTGAATATAGGGCTACAGATTTTCTGTTAGATATAGAAACCAATCAATATCTCTACTCCAAAAATGGTAAAGTTAGAGTAGACATAAAGGCCTTTGATATAGATAAGAAACCAGTGGATACGAAAGTTACTTTAATAGTAAAACATATTTTATGGAAGGATAATTCAAGAATAAAAAAGATAGAAAAGGTTACAGAAATAGAGACAATAGAAGGAAATTATGAGTATATTTTTACACCTAAAACCACAGGTTCTTACGAAATAGAGGCTCAAGCAAGAGATAAAAATAGAAATCTTATAAAGGCATATACATATATTTGGGTCTCAGGAGGTATTGTAAATTATTATACTGAAGATATAAAATTTATAACAGATAAAAAATCATATAAACAGGGGGATGTAGCACATATTGTAGTTATCCTTCCCAGAAAGAATGTAACGGCACTTTATACCTTAGAAGGAAAGGATATATATGAGTATAAAATTTTAAAGGCACAAGGAAATGTAATAAATTTAGATATACCTTTGTTTAAATCTTATATTGGAGATTTAAAGGTGAAATTTCTATTCTTTAGCAAAGGTTCATACTATGAGGGATATGAATCTCTCAAAGTAGAAAATACGAAGTATAAATTATCTGTAGATATTATTCCTGATAAAAAGGTTTATAAACCTGGAGAGGAAGGTTTAATCCTTGTGAAAGTTAAGGATTCTCAAGGAAAAGGCGTAAAAGCCCAAGTGTCTTTAGGTATAGTGGATGAATCTATATATGCATTAGCCTCCGATTATGAAGACACATTGTTTGATTATTTTTATACATTTGCAAGTAATTACTATGATGTATCCACAAGGATATCTTATTATTTTAATTTCTACGGAAGTGCATTTAATGAGGCAATAATCGATGCAAAAAAGAAAGATGAGCATCCACTTGCAGATTTTAAAGCTGAAGAGCCTATGGGAAGGGGAGAGGCTGGTATTGCACCACATGTGAGAAGGTTTTTCCCTGATACAATGTATTTTAACCCTACCATAGTTACAGATGAAAATGGTATTGCAAAGGTGAAAGTGGTGTTTCCTGATTCTCTTACAAGTTTTAGAATAACCGCTAAGGCTATCACAAAAGATACAAAAGTAGGACAGACTAAAAGAAATGTATATGTAAAAAAAGATATTTTCTCTAGAATGGATTTTCCACCTTTTGGAGTAGTAGGAGATGAAGTCTTTGTATCTGGTATAGTACATAACTACACAGACATAGAGAAAGATTTAGACATAAAAATTAAGACCTCTCAAAATATTAAACTAGAATCTGACTCCCCTTATAAAGAGGTACAAATACCATCTGGCAGGGAGAAAGTTGCATCATTTAAAACAAAATTAAATTCACATGGAAAAGGTATTGTAAGAATAGATGTAAGAGATAGTGGTAAAATTTATGATGCCCTTGAGAGGAGTTTTACTATATTCCCTTATGGATATCATGTAAAAAGTATAGATTCTAATGTATTAAAAGATAATAAAACAGAATTTTCCCTAAAAATCCCTAAAGATCTAATCCCTAATACTATTACCTCAAGATTAGAGATTGATACATCTGTGATAGCAACTTTGATTCCATCTTTTAAATATCTTATAGGATATCCTTACGGATGCACAGAACAAACTATGAGTAGATTGCTACCTGATATTGCCGTGGAAAAATTACTCAATATTTACAATATAAGTCCTAAAGGGTTAGAAGATATTAATAAAATGATAGTGAAAGGTATAAGAAGATTATATAGATATCAACATGATGATGGTGGCTGGGGATGGTGGGAATTTGACGATAGCTCTATAACTCAGACTGCCTATGTTCTGTTTGGTCTTTCACTTTTGAAGAAAAATGATTATCTTGTTTCCGATAATGCTTTAGTAAGGGGGTTTAGATATCTATTTGACAATATCACCCAAGAAGAGAATCTTAAAAACTTAAATGAAATAGAAAAATCCTTTGCATTATATGCACTTAGCCTTTGGGAAAATACCTCTTCCCAGAGGAAGATGTCTATAAAAAAATTGGCAAAAGATGTATTTGAAGATATGATATCTAATCCTGGCACTTCTTCAATAGCCTTTTCTTATATGGTACTTGCCTTATCTAATCTTGATTATGGAGAACTACTTAATCAGGCTACTTACGAATTAAAGAAGAGGATGCACGAAAAAGATAATTTTGCATATTGGGATGGATACTTTAAAGGTTACTATTATATAACAGATATAGAGGCTACTGCATGGGGAGGTATTGCTCTATCTTCTGCCTCCTCTTCGAATGATTTATTGAATAAGATTGCAAACTATATTTTAAGTTTTAAAATGGGGGATGGATGGATAAATACTAAATCTACTGCTATATCCTTACTTTATCTTGCAAGGTATTTAAAGAAAGAAGAAAAAACCTCGGGAAAATGGGCATTTGATGTATATGTAGGGAAAAAGAAAATAGGAACTTATGAAGGTGATAAACCTGATACCTTATCTTTACTCATTCCTATACAAAGCATATTAAATGGAGAGAAAATACGGATAGACAAGAAAAAAGGTGACATCTTCTATTATAGAATATATATGGATTACTGGAAAAGGAAAGCACCTTCTACCTTAGGACCAAAAATAAGTATACATTATTACAAGGCCATACCACATCTTATTGATGAGGAGTATGTATTTACTAAAGAGAATGTAAAAGAAGCCTTTGATCTAAATGATATAACTGTTTCAGATATTAGTGTGAAGACAGATAGAGACCTTTACAATGTTATTGTAGAGGTACCTCGCCCTTCTGGGTTTGAATATTTAAAAGATGATTGGAATTACAAATTTGTAGATGAAAATGAAGATGAGAATGACTCTTTTTGGTATATTTTTAAAGAATACAGAAAAGATAAAGTAGTATTTTTTATAGATTATATTCCTCGTGGGGAAATACACTTTAAATATATGGCACGAGCCCGTGCAAAAGGAAAGTTTTATGTGCTTCCTCCAAGACTTACACTTATGTATGATCCTCATATAGTAGGTTTTGGAGAAAAGGATGTGGTAATAATAAAGTAAAAAAGGAGGGGGCTCCCTCCTTTTTTACTGTTGTAGTTTTTCTTCTTCTAATGCCTCTTCTATTCTTTTTACCTTTTCTTTGCTTTCTTCTAAATTTTTAATTGCAATAATAGAGTAAAGGATATCAATAATTGTAAGTTCTGCAATTCTGGATGATAAAACATCCCCATATGATAGTTCCTGAGGAACCGCAGTATATAGTTTATACTTAGAAACTTTAGTAATAGGGGAATTTATATTATTTGTTATACATATAGTAGTAGCTCCCGTTTCTTTGGCGACTTCAAGTGCTCTTATAATATCTTTTAGATTTCCGCTATGGGATATACCTATTACAACATCCTTTTCATCTAAAAGAGAACAAACAATTATTTGCATGTGTGTATCATTATATGCAGATGCAGTAAGTCCTAATCTTATAAACTTATTAGCTGCTTCTTGAGCTATTACGCCAGAGCTACCTACTCCTAATGCTACAATCCTTCTTGCCTTCATTATAGCATCAGTTACTTTTTCTAATTCTTCTGGATTCAATATTTGAAGGGTATTATTTAGGGATTCGATGTTTGAATTAATTACTTTTGTAGCGATTTCTTTAGGGGAATCCTCAGGTCCTATCTCTTCGTTTACATTAATAAGAGGGGATGCAAGTTCTTTTGCAAGTTCAATCTTGAATTCCTGATACCCTGTAAATTTTAGTCTTCTGACAAGTCTGTAAATAGTGCTTTCACTTATGCCCGCATTTTCTGCAAATTCTGTAATAGAGAAATGAATTACATCTTCAGGCCTTTTTAGTATGTACTCTGCCACCTTTTTCTCTCTTGGGGTCAAGCTATTCATTATTCCATTTAATTTTAATAAAATAGTACTTTGATAGTTCATCCTTACCTCACCTTCTTTAAGTAAAAATTTTTATTGATTTACTGATGAAATTCTAACTTAATTTTCTAATATTGTCAAGTTTTATTTAAATATTTTTTTTATTTTTTTGAAATTTAATTTTTTCATACTCTTTTTATGAGAAATGATACTAACGTATTAAGCTAAGTGTAGTATAATATATAAAAATTAAAAATTCATTAAAATGGAGGATTAATTATGAAGAAATATTTTACTGTAGATGCACATACGGATGTATTACTAAGATGTATAAAGGATAATATAGAGTTGGGTAAGAGATTATCCCTTGGACATGTAGATATTCCTCGATTAAAAGAGGGAAATGTAAAACTTCAATTTTTTGCTATATTTGTAGAATCCAAATATAAGCCTGAAAGGGCTTTAAAGCAAGCTATATTATTACTAGAGAAATTCTATAAAGAGTTAGAGAAGAATAGAGAAGATCTAGTGCTTATAAAAAATTTGAGTGATCTTGAAAAAATAGAGAAAAACAATAAAGTAGGTGCCCTTTTAAGTATAGAAGGAGGAGAACCCATTGAGACAACACTTGAATTATTAGACTTTTTCTATAGAATGGGAGTAAGGGCTATGGGCCTTACTTGGAATGAAAGAAATATGATTGCAAATGGTGCAGGAGAATGGGGAGAGGCAGGTGGACTTTCTAAATTTGGGAAAAAAGTGGTAAAGAGAATGAACAAATTGGGTATGATAGTAGATGTATCACATATTACTCCCCCTGGGTTCTGGGATGTAATCGAGATCTCAGAAAAACCTATCATTGCATCCCATTCTAATGCGTACGCACTTTGTAATCATCCAAGAAATCTTACAGACCTTCAAATAAAGGCACTTGCAGAAAAAAATGGGGTAATGGGGATTAATTTTTATTCTGAATTTTTAAATCCTAAAGGAAAAGCAACTCTTGAAGATATAGTAAAACATATAGACTACATAGTAGAACTTGTAGGTCCTAACCATGTAGGGATGGGATCTGATTTTGATGGGATACCTTCATGGCCGAAAGAGATTTATGATGCATCTAGGTTCCCATTAATCTTTGAAGAGCTTGAAAAGAGGGGATATAAAGAGGAAGACATTAAGAAAATAGCAGGGGGAAATTTCCTTAGAGTGATAAGAGAAAATTGGATATAGGGGTTGACATATAGAGTATAAAGCATTAAAATATAAGCAGTGGGCGATTAGTTCAGAGGGAGAACGCTTGCTTGACGCGCAAGAGGTCACAGGTTCAAGTCCTGTATCGCCCACTTTTTCTATGTATACAAAATTGAAAAAGATAGCTATTATAAATTATAGGGCTTACAGAGAGAGCATAGAGAGTCTCTTAGAGAGTGGATATAAAGTTATACTTGTTAAACCTTTTTATGGAAATAGAAGCTATATAGCTTCTCACGCTGACTTGCAAGTTTTTCCCTTCTATAGAAAGGTTGTATTAGCTCCAAATCTTTCTCATTTTACACTAAGACAACTTGTTTTGTTTTTAAAAAGTAGTAAAGATATCGTAATTGGAAAGAGTTTTATTAGAGAAGGATATCCTAATGAAGTATTCTATAATGCCATAATAGTGGGTAAATATCTAGTAGGAAACTTAAAATATCTTGATAATGTCTTAATAGATATGGGAAAAAGATATGGATTTTCTCTTGTCCATGTAAATCAAGGATATGTAAGGTGTACGACTATTCCAATAGATGCAAATACTGTCATTACTGAAGATCTAGGAATATTTAAAAAACTCCATAGTATAGGGATAAATGTTAAATTTTTACAACCTGGCTTTGTAGATATTGATGGCTATAATTATGGTTTTTTAGCTGGCGGTTCCGGTATAGATAATAATGTATTTTATGTAAATGGAGATATAGATTTATATCCTTATAAAAGGGAATTAGAAAACTATCTAAAAAGATACCGTATAAAAATAAAGAGTCTTGCACCAGGAAAAAGGCCTAAGGATATAGGCTCAATTCTTTTCATCTGAATTTTGATAATTTGGAGATCATCTCTTGAAAGATAAGATAGATATCAATCTAAAAATTGAAGTTGAATCTCTCTTTGGAAAGTTAGGAATTGACTATGTATATGACCCTGAACTTTTAGGTTGGCTTTTTAGAGAAAAAAACCACATTATATTTATGTCTGTTGTAGAAATCATAGATGACCGACTTCTTTCCTTTTTTGTAAAGTTGGGAGAATTCCCCGAAGATTATACAAGTGAACAACTATATACATTATTAAGTTATAATATGAAATCTGCCTTTGTATCTTTTGCTATAAATGGCAGAAGTATATATATGAAATATGTAACACAAATAAAAGAATTAGACAGTGAAGAGTTCTTAATAGCTCTTAAGGTTGTAAGCTTTAATATAGAAAAATGTGCAAATATTGTAAAAAAATTAATAGAAACCCCTTGACTATATTTAGATGTTAAGTTATAATAGAGTGGCTCAACGAGGTAGAGACACATAAGCCGGTGTAGCTCAGTTGGTAGAGCAGCTGACTTGTAATCAGCAGGTCGTCCGTTCGAATCGGTCCACCGGCTTGTTTTGAGGATATAATCGGGGAGGTACCCAAGTGGACAACGGGAGCGGACTGTAGATCCGTTGGCTGAACGCCTACGAAGGTTCGAATCCTTCCCTCCCCATAGAAGCCCGCGTAGCTCAGTCGGCAGAGCGTATCCTTGGTAAGGATAAGGTCACCGGTTCAATCCCGGTCGTGGGCTTATTTTTTTATGTATTGAGATTATTGTAGGAGGGATCACATATGGCAAAAGAAAAATACGTAAGAACTAAGCCCCATGTAA
>CAYWXH010000008.1:26387-48072 GCA_964462295.1 uncultured Atribacterota bacterium | reverse complement strand
TAGTTTATCTGTAAGTATTCTTAGCATATTTCCTTTAGATGCATTTTTAGGTAAAATTTCTAAATAATTGATCTCCGAATTTGTAAAATTTACCGAAGTATCATAATGAGAAATTTCCTCGTAAAATTTATCTAAAAGACTCCTTTCCCCTATTATCATAATTTTTATAGGTGCCTCTTTCTTGACTATAGAAAGGAGATCTTCTTCATATATAAGTTCTATTTTATCCTTTTTTATATATTCCCTCACAGTTTCATTTTCTTCTTTAGTATAACTTCCATGATCATAGTATAAAAACACAGAAAGTTCAGTATATTTATTTAAAAGAGAGATAGCCAAGATGGAAGACTCTCTATCTAATACCTCTTTATAAAGAAAATTGTTCTCCTTATAATCATATATACCTGCACCATTATATACAATAACCGGACATTCTATATTAAGTTCATCTACAAACTTCTTTGCAGATTCAGGTCGTCTCCCAGTAGCAAGGGTCACATAAAGACCTAGTTCTTGAGCCTTCTCTATGGCCTTTCTATTTAGGGGAACTATATTATGATCCTTATCTGTGATTGTTCCATCTATGTCTGTGACAAGCATTTTGTATTTCATCCATCCTCCTCCCATTAAGATTATATAGGGGTAAGCCATACTTACCCCTATATAATATACTATTTAACAAAGTAACGATTCAATGCATTTATATATGCCTTTGCGCTTGCCTCAATTATATCTGTAGATACTCCCTTTCCTGAATAAGATTTCCCTTCTATCTCAAGCTCTAAAGAGACTTCACCTTGGGCATCTTTAGAACCTGTGATAGCCTTTATTACATAATTGGTAAGACGTGCTTTTATTCCTGTAACCCTTTCGATAGCCTTAAAAACTGCATCAACAGGGCCATTTCCAATAGATGCATCTCTTAGGAGTCCGTTTTCTTCTGCAATTTCAAGAGTAGCAACAGGAATAGTTGTAGAACCTGTAACTACCTGGAAATACTCTAAAGAATATTTCTCAGGGACCTTGGGAAGAATCTCCTCTGTCAAAATAGCCTCAAGGTCTTCTACTAAGACCTCTTTTTTCTTATCTGCAAGTTCTTTAAATCTACTGAATATAAGATTTAATTGCTCATTTGTTAAATCATATCCAAGTTCCTTTAACCTCTCATAAAGAGCATGTCTTCCTGAATGTTTCCCAAGTACCAATTTTGTCCCAGGGAATCCGACAGACTCAGGTGTCATTATTTCATAAGTTCTCTTGTCCTTTATAACTCCATCTTGATGAATACCTGCCTCATGGGCAAAAGCATTTGCACCTACAATAGCTTTATTTGGTTGAACGACAAAACCTGTAAGCCTACTTACCAATCTACTTGCCGGATAAAGCTGAGTAGTGTCTATACCTATCTCCTTTTGGAAATAATCCTTTCTTGTAACTAAATTCATAACAATCTCTTCTAAAGATGCATTTCCTGCACGTTCACCTATGCCATTTATTGTACACTCTACCTGAGTTGCACCATTTAACACACCTGCCAAGGAATTAGCAGTAGCAAGGCCCAAATCGTTATGGCAATGAACACTTATATCTACATTTTCTACACCTTCTACATTTTCTCTTATTCCCCTAATAAGTGCACCAAACTCTTCAGGTTGGGTATAACCTACCGTATCTGGGACATTTATAACTGTAGCACCTGCCTTTATCACCTCTGTAAAAATCTTGTAAAGAAACTCAGGATCACTTCTCCCTGCATCCTCTGCGGAAAATTCTACATCATTACAAAGACTCTTTGCAAATTTTACCGCCTCTACTGCCTGTTCTATCACCTGATCGGGTGTAAGTCCCAATTTCCTTTCCATATGAATAGGAGATGTAGCGATAAATGTATGTATTCTTGGTCTATCTGAATATTTTACTGCCTCATATGCCCTTTCTATGTCTATCTTTCTTGCACGAGCAAGACCTGCAATAGCAGGGCCTTTTACCTCTCTAGCTATCCTCTTTACTGCCTCAAAATCCCCAGGTGATGCAATAGGAAAACCTGCCTCGATTACATCAACTTTGAGTCTTGCAAGCTGTTTTGCTATCTCTATTTTTTCATCTTCATTTAAAGATGCACCAGGTGATTGTTCCCCATCTCTTAATGTAGTATCAAATATCTTGATCCTATTTTTATCTACCATAAATATACCCCCTTTAATCTATATCTTCCAATACTGCACCTTTAAAACTTGGTTGAACAAATTTTGCATATCTATTAAGATAAGAACTCTTTAATCTTGGCTCTCTTGGTTTCCAATTTTGTTTTCTCTTTGCAAGTTCTTCTTCAGATACCTTAAGTTCTATCTTTTTATTAGGTATATCTATCTCTATAAGGTCACCCTCTTCTACAAGGGCAATTGGTCCTCCTACTTGAGCCTCAGGGGAGATATGCCCAATAGATGCACCGCGAGTAGCACCTGAGAATCTTCCATCTGTAATAAGGGCTACATCTTTATCAAGCCCCATACCGGCAATGGCAGAAGTTGGTGCAAGCATTTCTCTCATACCAGGCCCACCCTTTGGACCTTCATACCTTATAACTACACAGTCACCTTTTTTGATCTTTCCACCAAGTATAGCCTCTTGAGCTTCTTCTTCGGAATCAAACACCCTTGCCTTTGTTACACTTTTAAGCATAGATGGATCTACTGCAGTTCTTTTAACAACTCCCCCAAAAGGTGCAAGGTTGCCCTTTAAGAAGACTATTCCACCCTCTTTATGGTAAGGGTTATCAAGTGTGCGAATTGCACCATTGTCCCAAATCTCTGCATCCTTTATGTTTTCTCTTACTGTTTTTGTAGTTACTGTAGGGATATCCAAATGAATAAGGTCTGCCTTCGAAAGCTCCTTCATTATCGCAGGAAGTCCCCCTGCCTGATCTATATCCTGAACATGGTAGGGTCCTGCAGGTGCCATATCACAAAGATGTGGGGTAGTATCTGATATCCTATTAAAATCATCTATTGTAAGTTCTATCCCTGCCTCATGGGCCACAGCAGGCAAATGAAGGGCTGTATTTGTAGATCCACCAAGTGCCATATCCATCCTTAAGGCATTTTCAAAGGCCTCTTTTGTAGCTATGTCTCTTGGCTTAAGGTCTAATTTTAAAAGTTCCATTATCTTAAGTCCTGCATACTTTCCAAGTCTTACTCTACGTGCATCTATAGCAGGTATAGTTCCATTACCAGGAAGTCCCAAGCCAAGTGCCTCTACCATAGCATTCATAGTGTTTGCCGTAAACATACCCGAACAAGAACCTGCACCTGGACATGCAAGATTTTCTATATTTTTAAGCTCCTTTTCATCAATAAGCCCTGCCTTAAATTGCCCTATTGCCTCAAATACACTCCCTACATCAAGTGCTTTTCCTTTATATGCACCTGCAAGCATAGGGCCACCACTTATAAATATAGTAGGAATATTTATTCTCATAGCTGCCATGAGCATCCCTGGCACAATCTTATCACAATTTGGTATAAGAACCAATGCATCGAACTGATAGGCCTGGACCATTATCTCAATAGAATCTGCAATGGCCTCTCTTGAGGGAAGAGAATATTTCATCCCTTGATGTCCCATCACTATTCCATCACACATACCAATAGTAGGAAATTCCATAGGGGTACCCCCTGCCATTCTTACACCGGCTTTTACCGCGTTAGCAATAGTATCAAGATGTATATGTCCTGGAATAACCTCATTGGCAGAGTTTGCAATACCTATTATCGGCCTTTCAAGCTCTTCATCTGTATAGCCCATAGCCTTATACAGAGAACGATGAGGGGCCCTCTCAATACCTTTTTTTGTTATATCACTTCTCATATTATACCTCCTTAAATTTTATCTACAACAAGATAAACAAAACCCCCGTCCATAAGGACGGGGGTTCCGTGGTACCACCTTATTTCGGTAACTATAAAAGGTTACCCTCAATTTTTAATGTCTATATTCAATTTTATTAAATAGGAGTTTGAGATTCGAAAATCACTCCTCACCGATTTGCACCACCCATCGGCTCTCTAAAGAGGAATAATTTCCTACTGAACTCCTATAGTATAAAGTTTTAGTAATATTACAACAAAAAACAGCAATTGTCAAGAATAATTCTAAAAAAGATTACATCATTTTTTAAGTTTTTCAATCTCCTCTTCTACCTCTTTTGCTCCTTCCTCGTAAAACTTTTCTTCTTCTGGAGAAAGTTCTTTAAGTAATCTCAAAAATTCCCCCGCATGTACAAGCTCTTCCTCTGCGATATCATTTAATACATTTTTAGCAAGTTCATCATCTATAGATTCTGCAAGCTGTGTATATAGTTGAACTGCTTCATACTCTGCAGCTATCATAAAACGAATAGCCCTTACAAGTTCCTCTTTGGTTAATTTTCTATCCTCTCTCAAAACAGAAAAAGGATTTCCAAATTCAGGCATTTTCTTTCCTCCTTTCTTCTTTATCTATCTTCTCCTGTTTATCTAAAATCTCCTTTTGTTTTTTTACAGCCTCTATATGAGCCTTATCCCCCTCTCTTCCCTTTCTCCTTTTTTCTAAATCCAAAAGGAGTTGTCTATTTCCATAGATTACGATAGTATCCCCAGGATATATATGATGGCTTCCCCGAGGTGCGCCAATATATGTACCATCCTTTCTTCTGATACCTAAAACCAAAATCCCTTCATTAGGGAGATCCAGCTCTCTAAGACTCTTCCCTGAAACCCAATCCTTTTCATCTACATCCATCTCCATAACTGTATAATCACCGGAGAGATGAAGAAGGGCATAATAGTCTTTTACTTCCAAATGCCCCCATTTTTTTATTATCCACTTTATTATCTTTGTTAAATATTTGTCTATCCATCTGCTACGAGAAAGGATTAAAAGAATCAAAAAACCAATACTCAAAATAAAAAACCTCATCCATGTCTCACCTGAATTCTCTGTACTTACAAAAGAGAGAGTAAGAGAAGAGATAGCTGTAACAATTCCTATACTTCTTAATGTCATAAGTGTAATAATTATCCGTCTTCTTACAGGATGATTTACAACACTTTCAGACTCTTTTGTGGTAAAACCGGTCCCTGTAAATGCAGACTGTGCCTGAAAACGAGCAGAATCACGAGAAAGTCCTGTAAGTGTAAGTGCAATAGTTGCAAATCTCACGATAAGGATAGAAAAAGTAGCAACTGCTAATAGAGAGATAATGGCAACCATTTATTCACCTTTCAACATATAGAAAATGTTTTCTAAATTAATCTTTTTTTCTTTCTCTCTTTTTAGAGAGCTCTTAATCTTCATATCTTTTTTCCTGCTTGTATAAATATGGTATACCCATTTTTCAATAAAATCAAATTCTCCTCCCCAGGGAGAAAGACACTTCACATTTAAACTATCAAGATAGGAAAAAATCTTTGGATCATCCGAAATTCCAATAAAGGGAACACCTACTATATGAGAGAAAACCAAACCATGAAATCTATAACTTATTACCCCTAAAGAATCCCCTATCTCCCTTAGAATGTCTTTCCTTTCTAAGGGCTTATCAATTACCCTTACACCTCTATCGTTTATCTTTTCAAATATACTCCTTGCCACATCTTTATCTATAGGGTAATGCATAGGTATTATAGTAAGGTTTATATTAAATTTATTAAGGATATATCTTAAAATTTTTACAAGTTTTTCAATATCTCCCCTATCCCGAGGAAATATTAATATTTCTTGTTTTTTATTTAGATGATAAGTTAAAGAAATATCCAAAAAATAAACAATATCTGGGATAAGAAAGGCCTTTTTCCCCTCTCCCAAGAGATATGTAAGCCTAAAAGAATATACATCCCGTATAAATATGTATTCTGAAAAATAAAGGACTATCTTTAAAAGTAAAAGAGAAACTTTTCTTTTTATCGGGCCAAAGCTCTGCCCATATATTATAAGTTTCTTGCCAGATAGAATAGAGATCATGCCAATAACAAAATAATACAAAAAAGAAAAAAAACTTGTACTATCTTGGAATAAACCACCACCTCCTAAAATAATAAAAGAAGAGTTTATCATCCAATAATATATCTTTAAAAAATTATATCTTGGTATATAATGGACATTATCTTTATAAAAATGGCTCCGTGTATTATACAACACTACAGGCACAATATTTTGAGCTTTTAGGGTACTAATAATCGATTCAAGTATTGCATCATCTCCAGGATTTGAAAATCCATAATAACCAGATACCAAAACAAATTCTGACATATCTTAATTAGTAGATAATTTTTCTATATTTTTTATAGATTCTATATCCTATATAAAATACAGCTATATAAATAAAACCCATTATAGTACCCAGCCAAAGGCCGTTAAATGTTCTAAGAAGAGCTATTTTAAGAGGAGTATGGATATGACAGAAAGAATTTATAAGAGTAGTTTGTCCTATAACCCCCAAACCAATAAATGCAATCTTGTAAGTTCTTATCCTCAAAAAACTCCAAAAGATAGAGAGCATAAGGATAGGATGACCTATAAAAAATTCCTTTGTACGAGGACGTGCAATAAGGGTATGTTCTAAAAAATCTCGCATCTTTTCTTCAAAGCCTGGAATACTTACAAAAGAGAAATTTCCTGACCTCAATATAAAAAGAAGACCCGCTATACCCAGGATTCCCAAAATTACTATATCCCCTACTTTAAGCGGTTTATTAAGGGATGTAATAATTGGATATTTATTGGCATTTTTTCTCTTCCAAAGATATGCCATTGATAGAAGAACAGGCAGTAGATAGGCTATTTTTACCCCCATAAACTTATCAATACTAAGCATAAAAGAAGTAGATGAGAGCAATAGGGCAACAAGAAGTGCCCCTATGAAAGAGACAAGGGATATTTCTAAAAGCCCTGAAACTGTAGAGATTAAAGCACCTATTAGATCTTCTCTATATTTATCTTTAAAATATCTCTCATTTATAATAATTGAAAAAACAGGAAATACAATAGCTGCAGTAAGTGCAGAAAATTTTGCAGAAAGGGAGATATTTTTTATAAGCAAAACCAAGAAAAAAAGTCCCCAAAACACCATTATAATCCATACAAACCTCTCTATCCACTCCTCACCAGGTATAAGTAAAAGGGACTTCAAAACATAATAAAGGACAAAAAAGACAATAGAGGAAAGCAAAAGTACAATATAAGGATTAAGAGAAACAAAAGGCAGGGGAGATGGGATTCCAATCTTATAGCCTATTCTTCCTATACCACGCACTATATCGTTTATATAGGAGGTATTTTGTTTTAGCATATCTATCCCAGAAGGTATTGGTTTTATAAATAAAAGTCTCATATTTCTCTCTTTTACCGCCCTTATCCATCTATCTACTGCCTTTTTATAATCCATATCCTCCAATTCATCTTTGGAGATACTATGAACCCTAAGGGCAAAGACAGGTAATTTTTTACTTAAAAATTTCATTCCTCTTTGGTTTGTAAATTCTATTATCCCATATGGAAGTTTTTCTTTTTCGATATATTCCCCAACCTTTTTTATAAGTTTATAGTCGGGATAACCCAAAACCTCATCCCCTGCAAAAATTATATTAATAGGTTTAATATCCTCTATGCGCCTAAAAATCTCTTTAATAGATGTATCTGTAATATTTGGAAAATTCGTTACTCTAAGGCTTATCTCAAAACCCATTTCCCTTAACTTCTTAAGAAGGTCATCTGGATAATAGAGGGGAAATTCAGAGAGGGTATCAGGTGAAACATCTACCAGAAGGACGCTGTCTCCAATTTGGGAAACTTTATCTTTTCCAATTTTTAAAGAAAACTCTCTTTTTATCTTTAAAAGAAGGGTTTTGTCATGAGTTATAATATAAGTAGAGCCTGGTTTGGCAGACATCTTCTCTTTATCAAAGAAACGAGTATACACAAAATCTGCACCAGACATATATGTAAGTTTTCCATCTAATTTTAACTTTTCAAGGGTCTCCTCAGATATAGCAGCAATATTAGCACCAGCTTTGTGCAAAATAGAGCACAGCTCATAAAAGTTATAACCATGTTCATAGGAAAAGATCTTATATTCATCTGTATCTAGTATTAAACCTACTTTATTATTTTTATTTTCTATGTTGATTCTAGTTTGGAATACATAAATTCCTGAAACTATACCTAATAAAATCAATATGATTACGATTTTCCTGGTCATAATAGCTCCTTTCTTATTGTTATACTATCTTCAGGGAATTAAATGTCTTATTCTTTTGTATATCTCTATAGTGGCATCTGATTTATTGAGGGTAAAGAAATGTAGGCCACTTACTCCATGTTCTAATAAGTCTTGACACTGATTTTTTGCATGTTCTATGCCTATTTTTTTTGCCTCTTCTTTGTTTTTTGCAGCTTCGATCTTTTTTACCAATGTCTCTGGTATAGTCGCACCACATAAGGAGGCAAATCGCTTTATCTGAGAAAAATTTGTAATAGGCATAATACCTGGGATTATCGGTATATCAATACCTTCTTCTCTGGCAAGTTCTATAAATCTATAATAGAAAGTGTTATCAAAAAACATTTGAGTAATAGAAAAAGAGGCCCCAGCCTCTACCTTTCTCTTAAAATAATAGATATCTCTCTCCATATTAGGACTTTCAATATGTCCCTCTGGATAAGATGCTACTCCTATAGAAAAATAGTCTCCAAAATGCTCCTTTATAAGGGTTACCAACTCTTCGGCATAATGGCAACCATCTTTAGGTATTGCAAAATCTTCTTGGCCTACTGGAATATCACCCCTTAATGCAAAAATATTCTCAATACCCATATCTTTGTATTCATTAAGTATTTCTACAATCTCTCTCTTTGTATGGCCAATACAGGTAAGGTGGGCCATTACCGTGAGGTTTGTCTCTCTTTTTATACGTTTTACAATATTTTTGGTTCTTTCCCTCGTACTACCCCCTGCACCATAGGTAACAGAAACAAAAGTAGGCTCAAGTGAAGATAAATTTTTTATGGTTTCAAAAAGCTCTTCCTGAGCCTCAGCTGTTTTTGGAGGAAAAAATTCAAAAGATATACTTGTTCTTTTTTTTGATAAAAGCTCTCCTATCTTCATAATGTATGATTATATCATATAAAATAGAAAAAGTGAAGTATCATCTGAGATAACTTATCATTATATACAAATCTCTTAATACTTCTGCATATAAGGTCCTAAAAATGGCTACTATATAAGGAAAAGAAAGGTATAACATCATAAATCCCAAAAAAAGTTTAAGGGGAAAGATTACGATAAAGACATTAAGCTGAGGGGCAACTCGAGATATTACCCCCATAGCTACATGCACCAAAAACATAGAGGCAAGGACAGGGGCAGATATCCTTAACGAAAGCTTAAAGAAAAATATAAAAAGGTCCAGTATTCTATTTGTTATTTCAGGATGATAAGCACCTCCTGATAAAGGTATGTATGTAAAACTATCGGAGATACCTTTTATAAGAACATAATGTCCCCCAAGGGCTATAAAGACCAAGATGGATATAAGATAGATAAATTGAGATGTAACAGGGAGTTGGGCCTCTGCTTGGGGGTCAAACATATTAGACATACCAAACCCTATGTGAAGGTCTATATATTCACCTGCAAGCTGTATCCCTGCAAATATAAGAGAAATAGAATACCCAAGTACGATACCTATAAGGATCTCTTTTATAAACAAGATCACATAAGAGATTGAAAGAAGCGGTACAGAAGGTACATTCTTTATAAGGGGAAAGAGCAAAAGAGATAGCCAAATAGAGAAAAATATCCTTATCTGAGTAGGTAATGTCCTAAAGGCAAAAATAGGAACAGTACTTAAAAAACCGGAAATTCTTGCAAAGATGAGTAAAAATATTTGAAATTGAAAGAGCAGATAATTTAAGTTCATCTAATTAAATTTGGAAGATTTATAAACAAAGTTGATGTAAAAAACAAAAGCCTTCCCAACATCCATGGACCAAGCAAGGCCATAACCAAAAATACTACTACAATCTTGGGTACAAAAGAGAGTGTCATTTCATGGATCTGTGTAAGTGCCTGAAATAGACTTATAACAAGCCCCACCAAAAGCCCTGCACCAAGTATAGGTCCTGCAATATACATTATAAGGAGTAAGGCATCTTTTCCTATTTGATTTAAAAATTCTATAGTCATCTATATCACCTAAAACTCAAAATAATAGAACGTACTAATAAATGCCACCCATCTACCATTACAAAGAGTAAGATTTTAAAAGGAAGAGATATCATAACAGGGGGAACCATCATCATACCCATAGACATAAGTACACTCGCAGTTACTATATCTATCACTAAAAAGGGTATATATATAAGAAAACCCATTTCAAAAGCGGTCTTAAGCTCACTTATCATAAAGGCAGGTATAAGAACATATGTAGGTACATCATTAATATTCTTGGGTCTTGGAAGCTTCGCCACAGAGACAAAAAGTGCAAGGTCTTTCTCCCGTGTCTGTCTTATCATAAATTCTCTTATAGGTTTTTCCCCTTTTGAAATAGCCTCATTAAATGAGATTTTTCCGTTTAGATAAGGCATAAGGGCATCTTGGGTAACAGCCTTTCCAACTGGGTACATGGTAAAGAAGGTTAAAAAGAGTGCAAGGCCTATAAGAATCTGGTTTGATGGCATCTGTTGGGTACCTAAGGCATGCCTTATAAAGGAAAGAACTATTATGATTCGTGTAAAAGAGGTAACCATCATTAAAATAGCAGGTGCAAGGGACAAAACAGTGAGAAGAAGCAAAATCTCAAGGGTAAGTGCTACATCCTTCGGGGAATTAGCAGCACCAATACCAATAGATATTTTAGGTATAGGCACCATAGCCTCTTGAGCAAAAGCCAGCTGAGAGAAAAGAATAAAAAATAAAATGGTAGAGATTAAAAAAATCTTTATTTTTAAGGGTTTCATCTCTTTCTCCCAAAAGTCCTTTTAAGCTCCTCCGCAACAGTCTTTATATTATATTTTTCTGTTTTTTTTAAATTTTCACTGAATTCAATATCAAAATCACTATCATCTAATTCTTTAATAAGATTTATACTATTGGATGTAACTCCCAAAAGAAGTAGTTTCTCCCCTACTCTTACAAGATAAAGTGCCTCTTTAGGTCTAAGATATGAAAAGGAGATAACCTTAATAAGAGGGGTACCTCCTGTGCTCGAAGAATAAGAATACCTCTTTAGGATATAAACAAGTAAATATATAAGTGCAATAATTACAAGGAGAGAGAGGATCATCCTTATACTTGTAGATACCATATTAGGAGGGGGGACGGGCGTGGGTTGGGCATAATTTAAATCTATTTTTGTCATAAGGCCCTTACCCTCTCCTCTGGACTTATGATCTTTGTAATTCTTACGCCAAAATTCTCATCTATTATCACTACCTCGCCTTTGGCAATAAGCTTGTTATTTACCATTATCTCAACAGGCTCTCCTGCCAATTTATCAAGCTCTATAACAGAACCTGTGCCAAGCTCTAAGATATCTTTAACAAGCATAGTAGTCCTTCCCAGCTCTACTGTAATTTCTAGAGGAACATCTAATAATAGATCTATATTATTAGGCCCTGTCTGAGACACTTGATGTTGCGGAAGTGGTGCAAACTGTGCAGGTTGTACATCAGGTGGTGGCCCCTGCTGCACCTCTTGCTGATATGTAGGTTGCGGTCCTGTCTGATAAGAAGGTGGCGCCTGAGGTGCCGATGGTTGTTGTGGTTGAGATGGTTGTTGTGGTGCTTGTTGTGGCTGAGGAGGGACTTGTTGTTGAGAAGGTGCCTGTTGTGGCTGAGGTGCCTGTTGTGGCTGTGGTGCCTGCTGTGGTTGTGCTTCTTCAGTTGCCCCACCACTTAAAAGGATCTCTACCATATTCTTTGCAAAATCAACAGGTAAAATCTGGCTAAAAATACTATCTACAAGATCCTCTATCTTCATTCTAAAAACAACTTGTACTAAGACAGGGTCATCTGTAATCTTTGGTATCTCGTTTTCTGAATTGGAAAGATCTAAGTAATATACCTGAGGAGGAGAAATATTTATAGACTTTCTCAACATTGTAGCCATAGAAGTTGCAGCAGAGCCCATCATCTGGTTCATGGTCTCTCCTACGGCACTAAGATAGAGTTCATCTAATTTATCTGTAGGATTTTTTCCATCTCCTCCCATCATAAGGTCTGCAATTATTGCAGCATCTTTTTCATTTAAGACCAAAAGAGCCGTACCTTTAAGACCTTCTGTATAATCTATCTTTACAATAACTGATGGAATTTTATACTGCTTTTTAAGGTCTTCATACTTTACTACCCTAACAGAAGGAGTAGTTATATCTACCTTTCTATTAAGTAAGATAGAAAGAGCTGTTGCCGCAGAGCCCATTGAGATATTTCCTATCTCACCAAGGGCATCTTTCTCCATTTGGGTAAGGACACCATCTACCTCTGGGATATCTTCTGTTATAGGCTCCTCAGATTGTGGAGTAGCTTGAGCCTCTTCAGTTTGTTGAGTATCTTCTCCCTCTTGGGCAGCTGCCTGCTTTAACAGGGCATCTATCTCTTCTTGGGAGAGTGGACCTTCACCCATTATACTGCCACCCCCTCTTCCTCTAATTTAGATGTAACCATAAGAGCTATCTTCCTTCCCCTAAGACCTGGTTTTGCATAAAATTTAGGAATACCATTTACCTTTATTAAAAGATCAGAATTTGCAGGATTATCCAATCTAACGATATCTCCCTTTTTCAAATTTAAAAGATCCCTTACTGTAAGGGTTGCACCACCAAGATATACAACAACCGGGAGTTTTACAAAATTTATATTTTCCTTTACTATAGCAAAATCGGTTGCACTCCGTTTCTTTCCCGTAGAAAACCAGTATTGTGCACTAAGTTTTGGAATTATAGGTTCAAGTACAATATAGGGGATACATATATTCATAATCCCTGTGTTTTTCCCTATTTTAACCTCAAAAGTGATAAGTACAGTCATTTCATTAGGTGATACAATTTGTGCAAATTGAGGATTATACTCTCTTCCCTCAAGTCTTGGATTCATCTCTACTATATGACTCCAAACCTCTTTAAAATCATTAAGTGCACGGGTTACCACCTTATTATAAACTACCTCTTCCACATCGGTAAGCTCTCTTAACTTACTTATCGGATCACCAGGACCTCCCAATAATCTATCTAAAATAATAAATGCTATAGAGAGGTCTAGCTGCAAAATTCCCCTACCTTCAAGGGGTGGTAAACTAAAAATATCTAATACTGTAGGACTCGGAAGGGACCTTATGAATTCCCCATAACTTACCTGATCCACAGAAACTACCTCTATCTCTGTAATAGAACGTAAATACCCTGACAAAGTAGTACCAAACACACGAGCAAAGTTCTCTTGGATCATATGTATTACTCTTAGTTGATCCTTCGAAACCCTATTAGGATGTTTAAAATCATAAGGTTTAACCTTATCTTCTTGCTTTTGCTCTTCCTTTATCTCATCAGCAGAGACTTCACCTGAAGAGAGAGCGGAAAGCAACATATCTATTTCTTGCTGAGATAAGACCTCTCCCATATGTAACCCTCTATATTCTTATGAAATTACAAATTCAGTAAAATAGACATTCACTATCTTCCCTGAAACTAACTTAGAGTTAAGTGTATTTATAATCTCTTTTTTTAACTTCAGCTTTCCCTGTGGTGTAGCAATGTCACTACTCTTTTTTGAAGAAAGAAGTGTAATAATAGCATCTCTTATCACGGGTAGCTTATCTTGTATCTCTTTTTGCAATTTTTTAGATACTTTTTTATCATTTTCAAGCTCCAGCTGCATAACAACCTTTAGATATCTCTTCCTATCCTCATCAGCGAGATTTACTACAAAAGGCTCAAGGTCAAAAGTAGGGCCAATTGTAATACTCGGTGTAGGGGTACCAGGTGGTGGCTTTATTATAAACTTTGTAACTACAAAATAAGTTCCTGCTGCAACAATTATAACAACCACTATAAGTATAATTAGAAACTTTCCCATACCACCTTTCTTTTCTACTTTTTCTTCTTGGACTTCTTCTTGTTTTTCCTCTTCAGCCATACCTGCCACCTCCGAATCTGTACTATTCTTTTCCTGCGAGTATAACTATCTCCACTCGCCTATTTAATGCCCTATGCTCGGGTGTATCATTGGGATAAAGAGGTCTATATTCTCCATATCCTGCTGCCCTTAATCTCTTTGGAGAAATCTTTCCCACTTCTATAAAATATCTTACTACCCGTGCTGCACGGGCCACAGAGAGCTCCCAATTGGAAGGAAATTCCTTTGTATGTATTGGTATATTGTCTGTATGTCCCTCTACTGCCACTTGATTGGGTACCTTTCTCAAGGCTTTTATAACTTCATTTAATATAGGGATAGCATCTTTTCTGATATTTGCCTTTCCAAAATCAAATAGTGCTCTTCCTGTAAGGCGAATCACAAGACCTCTTTCATTTATCTCAAGTTTTGCATTTTCTTTTAATTTCATCTTTTCAAAAAACTTCTCAAGAGACTGGGCAATCTCTTCATATCTTGCCCACTCTATATTACCTCCAGGGGGATTTCCAGTACCAAAGGACTTCTGAAGCTCCATTACCCCGTTTGCACCTTCCATAACAGAGACACCAAATGCTATACGAAGAGAGATGATTGCCTGCTCAAATTTCCCTACATCTATACTTGAATATGCAAACAATAGAATAAAAAAGGTAAGAAGGAGGGACATAAGGTCTCCATATGTAGTAATCCACCCAGGACACCCCTCTTCTCCTCCACTTTCTTCCTTCTTCTTTGCCAGAGTTTACTCACCTCCCCCTTCTTCGAAAGCCCCTCTAAGGGATGGTGGTAAATATGCCTTTAGTTTTTCTTGTACTATACGAGGATTATCTCCTGCCTGAATAGATAAAACACCCTCTATAACGATCTCTTTCATGAGGATCTCTTCTGCACTCTTAATTTCAAGCTTTCCAGCAAGTGGTAAGAATATAAGGTTTGCCATAATCGCACCATAAAATGTGGTAACCAATGCCACAGCCATACCTGCACCAATCTTTGACGGGTCATTTAAACTCACAAGCATCTGAATAAGCCCAATAAGTGTTCCAATCATACCAAAAGCAGGGGCATAAGCCCCAAGCCCTTTTACAAAAGCATGATTTGCCTTATGCCTTTCTTTAAGATATGAAAGTTCTGTTTCCATTATATCTCTTACAAGCTCCGGATCTGTTCCATCTATTACAAGTTGCATACCACTTTTTATAAATCTATCCTGGATCTGTTCCACATCATATTCCAATGCCAAAAGACCCTCACGTCTGGCTTTTTCAGCAAAACTTACCATCATTGTAATAATATCTACTATTTCGGCTTCATTTTTTTTCAAAGTCTGACTAAATATCTTTCCCAGTCCTGTAAGATGTGGGATCGAGTAGTTAATAAGAGCAGCCCCGATAGTACCACCTACCGTAATCAAGATGGAGCCCACATCTATAAATGTCTGCCAACCAGCTTTACTGAATATTGCCATGAATACAAGACCAAATCCAACTACAATTCCCGCAACGGTACTTATATCCATAGTAGCTTTTTACTCCTTTATCTCTTCACCTGGTTTTTTCACATATATAGGAAAAGACCTCGAAAAAAATTCCTCTGCCTTTTTAATAACCTCATCTACACTCTCTTTTACTATATATTTTCTCCCTGTAGTCATGGTTATTACTGTATCTGGGGTAGCCTCTACATATTCTATTAAATTGGCATTTAAAACTATCTCTGTATCATCAAGTCTTGTTAATTTTATCACTTAAATGGCTACCTCCTTGGAAGATTTATAGCCTCCTCTACTACATTATCTGCAGTAGTTATAACCCTTGAATTTATTTGGTACCCTCTCTGGGCCAGGATAAGATTTACCATTTCATTTGCAGGATTCACATTAGACATCTCAAGGGTTCCAGAAAGTACACTCCCCCTTGAATCTGAATTTGGTGTACCTATTACTGCATTCCCAGAATTAGGACCCTCTTTAAACATAGTATCTCCCACTGCTACAAGCCCCGCTGGATTTACAAAGTTAGAAAGTGCAACCTGTCCTGCAACCCTTTGAGTTCCATCATTGTAATCTATCCTTATTATACCATCTCTGTCTATACTTAAACCTGATATATTTCCCATCCCATGTCCATCTATGTCAGATACGGCAAGATATGAAGGGCCTCCAAATTGAGATATATCTGAGAAGTCTACATCTAATGTATTCCCATCTGCAAGGGTAAGAGTAGTAGTTGTTCCACTTGTTGGCTTTCCATCAGGGCCAAATGTAATCGTTCCTGTTCCCACACTGTTTCCATCTTCATCTTGGGATGTCCATGTCCATGTATTGTCAGATGCCTTTTCAAATTCTATTTGCACATTCTTATCAACACCCTGAGGATCATAATACAAAAATCCCACTGTCGCTTTATCTCCTACTTTAGCATCTGCAGCCAGATTTCCAGATATTTTTGTCTGAGTAGTGGAAATCGGGGATACCTTTTCAAATCCACTAAGATTGATCGGGGTTAATTTTCCGATATCTATCTTTCCTTTAGGGTCATTAGGGTCTGCAAGATAACCAAGCACAAGATAGCCTGTATTAGTATCTACCAAATTCCCCTCTGCATCAAGATCAAAGGCCCCTGCACGGGTATAGTACATATGGTCTGGATCTCCTAACTTTCCCTTATTGTCAGTGAGGACAAAGAATCCATCTCCCTCTATGGCAAGATCGGTACTTTCTCCACTAAACATAAGATCTCCTTGAGAAAATACACGGCCAATAGTAGCAACAGCAGTACCAAATCCTGTCTGCTCTGGGTTTACTCCACCTTTTTCCCCACGAGGAGCACTTCCCAGCATAAGGGTTCTATCATGTATGTCTCGAAAAGTAACTCGAGATTCTTTATATCCCACAGTACTTATATTTGCAAGATTATCACTCACAACATCAAGCCAGAGACTAAAGGAGCTAACTCCAGATACCCCATTTAGCATAGCTGTAATCATATCTATCCCTCCATTTGGGAGGCCATATGGCCTCCCTTATCTTTTAATTATATCACATTAACTTATCTTTTCAACCCTAAAAGTTCTTGTAACATCTCATCTGTTGTTGTAATTATTCTTGAATTTGCAGAAAATCCACGCTGTGCTATTATCATCTCTGTAAGCTGTGTTGCAAGATCTACATTAGACATTTCAAGAGATGATGGTGTAAGCTCTCCGGCACCACCTTTTCCCGGGGATGTGATAAGTGCACGTCCAGAGTTAGAAGATTCTGAGAACATAGAATTTCCCACTTTTAATAACCCTTCAGGATTATTAAAAAGTGCAAGTGCAATCTTTCCTATAGGTTGTACCCTTCCATTTGAGTAAAGGCCTATAATATCACCAGAAGAAGATATGCTAAAACTCTGCATTACTCCCATTTGATATCCATCCTGGTAATATCCCTTTGTAGTAAATGGTGATGCAAATTGTGTTATACCATTTATTGGACTTCCCTCTCCATCTACTACAGGGGTTATCCTACTTTCTTCTGCACCAGGTGCAGTAAAGCTTATATAGGTTGCACCACCATCAAATGTCCAGCTAGATATAAGTCCATTAGGATAAAAGCTTACTCTACCTGTATTACCATGAAGGGGAATATTGGGCTCATCTGGAAGTGATGCCTCCCACTTCCATGTATTATCTCCACTTCCTGGGTCTCGGGTAAATGTCATTCTCAAGTTATGGGCATTTCCAAGGGAATCATATACCTCAATAGATGTAGAATATGTAGGAACTGTAGTCTCTACTCTTACATCCCCTGTATTTATATTTGTTGAAAAGTCTACCAATAATTTTCCACCTGCATGATAGCCCCCTAAGGTGCCACCTATCAAAAGAACATTGTTTTGTCCTACTTCAAAGGTAACGGGTGCACCTCCATCAAGAGTAGCCCATGCATCCTCTCCCGTAGTAGTAACATTAAAAGTACCGAAATCTACTGGATTTCCCTGACTCGGATCTGTGTCCTGAAAGGTAAGTGTAAGAGATGTATTACTTGCACCACCCTGGTCATCTACAAGTATAATATGTCCCCCTGCATCCAATGTAGCGGTAGAGCCCTCAAATGCATTTGATATGGCAGAGAGCAGATCGTGCATAGTAGATGATGCGGTAATAGTATATACTGAATATACCGTGGCGCCTACCTTATTTGTTCCTTGAATTATTATAGTATCCCCAATAGAGGTCTGGGTATCTCCTGCAGTATAGGAGTTAGATACAGGATCATCAGAGTCTCCAGCCGCTACTGTAACTGTATGTGTCCCACCAATCTCAAATGTATCATTAAATCTTTGAACAGCAGGGTCTGATGTGGCAATTTGGGCATACATTGCTACATCATAATCTGTACTCCCGGAACTATTTGATACCTCAAATCTATGATCTGCTGTACCATCATAGGCAATAGAAAGATCTCCAACACTAGATGATAATTGATGATTAATAACAGTAGCTACTTCATCAAGGGTATCTACTACACCACCTGAACCATCAGGAGTAATCCCTATAGTAACAGTAATAGTTTGGGGTCCGCTTCCATTATCATATACAAAATTAATTTCTGTACCATTTGGTAACCTTATGTATTGATCATTTGCGGCACCTGATTGCCAAAACATATTAGTAGTTACATTAACGGTACCCAAAAATCCTGTTGCGCTATTTGCCGGTGCAAATTGATTTACTACATTGCTTTCTCCTTCATAACCGAATAATTTATCAGATGCTGTGGCCGGTGTTGCACCACCACTTGACTGGAATGCTTCTGTTCCTGTAAGTTCTTGCTTAACAGGTGCCTCTACATGTATGGTATGGCTCCCTGCCTCAAGCAAACTCCCAACAGGTATAGTTGACCTTATAAGCCCTGTCCTGTTTGGGTCATATGCGATTGTTGCCTCACCTACTGCAGAATAATCAAGATTACATGCATACTTTACACGTGTTGTAGCCTTTGCAGAGATCTTTCTTCCAGGAGAGATCTTTACCTCTGTAAGGGGTGAATTGGTATCTACCTCTCCGGTTTTTTCATCTATCTTTGTCCACCCCATCACCTTAAGCCCTGTGCCTGGGTCAATAAGGCTCCTATTTGCATCAAGTCCAAATGCACCTGCACGGGTATAGTAGTATCCCGAACCATCACTTAATACAAAAAAACCATCTCCATCAATAGAGAGATCTGTAGAATTCCCTGTAGTCTGAAGGCTCCCCTGGGTCATTGATATACCGATGGCTCCAATTTTGACACCAAGTCCTACCTGCATGGCATTTGTCCCACCTTTACCCTCTTGGGGAGAAGAGGGACCCCTTAAGGTCTGAGAAAGGACATCTTGAAAGTTTACACGACTGGATTTAAAACCATAGGTATTGACATTTGCAATATTGTTACCTATAACATCCATTCTGGTCTGATGGGATTTTAGCCCAAACATACCAGAAAAGAGTGATCTCATCATAGCAGATTACCTCCTTTTATCCTTGGGGTGGGCACCTCAGTCATTCGGTAACCCGTGGGCCCCCTCTAAGGAGGTCCGGCCCATAACCCCTTAATCTATTTTTTAAAGTATCACGGCACTGTCAATATTTGTAAATATATTATTTCTCATACTGTCTTCATCAATTGCGGTAATAACAGTCTTATTTTTTACACTTACAATAAGTGAAAATCTATTGCCTACAAAAAGTGCCTCTTTTGCACCTTTTCTTTCTGCCTCCTTAAGTGCATTTTCAATATCTTTTATATCTTTTTGAGTAATTACAATATTTCTTTTTTTTATTCTTTCCATAGCATGAGAAGAAAACTTAATAGGACTTTTTTCTTGAAGTTTCTCATTAAGAATCTTGGAGAAGTCCTTAGCATCCCTTTGTCCTATTCCCTGTTTTTGTACTGGCTTATTCGGTTTTTTCCCTATACTTCCAGATGATGGTATAGGGGTATAGTTAAAAAGTCTATCTACCAATATCCTCACCACCTATGGGCTTATATGATCAAGGTCTAAGAGATTAAGCTTTTCTCCATTTTCTAACTCTAGTACAATATCTGTTCCTTTGAATTCTACTCCTTTTACTGTTCCCTTTCTACTTGTAGTAATATCTTCTGTAGAACCATCTGAATAAGTAGCTACAATTTCATATTCGTATTCTCCAGGGTCTACATAGAGACCATCACTATCTTTTCCATCCCATGTCACATCATTTAGCCCTTTTTCTTTCTCTCCACCATCTACTGTTCTTATAAGGTCTCCATCTTTATTGTATATATTAATCTTTATATTTGCAGGCTTTTCAAGTTCAAATTTAATGGTTGGGGTATCCCCTCTCTTTACTATCTTCACCTTATCCACAGTTCCTTCTACCTTCTTCCCTACTAAAGAGGCAGCCTGGGCATAGAGTAAAGACTTTTGCATATCCCCTACCCTATCCATTGCTGTACTCATATTCATTATGGCCTCCAGCTCAGAAAACTGTGCAAGTTGTGCTACCGTTTCTTTACTGTCCAATGGATTCAAGGGGTCTTGATTTTTAAGCTCTGTAACTAAAAGCCGTAAAAAGTCTTCTTTCCCCATTACATTTTTTGCTATATCCTTATCATTTAGAATTTCTGGTTTTTTCTGTGGTGGTTGGCTCTGAGTCTGACCTACTCCATTAACCTCTGGCAAAATATCACCTCCTATGCCCATACATCAAGGCCATCCTTTAAATAGTTGAGAGATGGACCAATATAGGGACCTTCGATATTTGAAATTCCATTTCTCTCCTCTGGATCATGCTCAAAACGGGTCTTCTTACCCTTCCCTCTTTCTCTTTCATATCCTTGGGAAAATCCTTCCCTCTGTTGCATATCCTCACCCTTTACCCATACCATGATATCGCCTGATCTTATCCCATTTTGCTCAAGATTTGTCTTAATTTCTCCCATCATAGAATCCATCATCTGTTTTACATCTTCGCTTTCCACCTGCACTTTAAGATTCACTATACCTTTATCTATATCTGCAAGAATCTTTACCTCTCCAAGTTCTGGGGGTTCAAGTTTTACAACCATCTCTTTTGCATTAGCCCTTATCATCTTTAGCGTATCCTGGACAAACTTCTCAAGGGTTTTCTCAGGTTGAAGTGTTTTAAGTGAAAAATTAGCGCTACTTTCCTCATTGCTATTACTGGTAGCATATACGGTCTTTTCAAAATGCCACATCCTATGGCCTAGGTCCATTCCTGTCTCTTGTTTTTTATCTTCCTTTTCAAGGATTTTAAAATGTAACGGGTCAAATCTAACATGGTCTTTCACTTCTTTTCTCTCTGTCTTTACCCTTTGCATATCTGCCTTTACTCTATCAGAGAGGATATAAAAAGAATCTACTCTTTTCTCTGATTCTGAGTTATCCTTCCCTGATTTTATACTTTTAGTCTCCATAAGGGCTTTCGTGGTCTGGATAAGGGATTGGATATCTTGCTTGGGTATCTCTCTTGTGAGGTCTTTTGA
>CAYWXH010000008.1:0-26287 GCA_964462295.1 uncultured Atribacterota bacterium | reverse complement strand
CTCTTTTTGGGTAAGTTCAGGGAATAGTTTCTGGATAAGGGATTGGATATCTTGCTTGGGTATCTCTCTTGTGAGGTCTTTTGATATATCAAAGTTTAGTTTATCCATTAGCTCTTTTGGTATTTGGATAGTAAGGTTTCCCGTATTATCCTTTTGGATAGCTATATCCCGGATCTCTTTTTGGGTAAGTTCAGGGAATAGTTTCTGGATAAGGGATTGGATATCTTGCAAAAGTTCGGAATCTACTGTTTCCTTCTTTTTATCTTGTCCTTTTGATACATGAGATAGTTCGTCTTCCAAAAGGGCAAAAAAACTACCTATCCCTTTGGCATCTTTTTTTGAAGAACTATGGTGTGACTTATAAGCTATAGCCTCTTTTGTAATAGGTGCTGCCATTTGAAAGATTGAGCCTTCCACTTCCTCACCTCCTTTCCTTTCTAATTTTAGGGTTTTTACCCTAAAATATTAATCGGTTTTTAGGCCCAATTCTTTACTTATTTCGGCAGCAAAATCAGGAGAAAATTTTTCCATAATGAGGCTTGCCTTCCGAGGGGTCATTCTCCTCATAATCTCAACTACTATATCTTTATCTACCTTTTCTAGTATCTGGGCAGCAGCATCTGGTGTCATGGAACTATAAAGATTTACAAGGGCATCTATATTTTTATCCCATGTAGTCTTTTTCTTTAAAAGTTTTGCCGAAAGCTGTTTGTTTAACTTTTCTGTCTCCTGAATCTTTTCGTCAAGCTCTCTCTTTTTCTCAGCAAATACCTTTTTTTCTGTATCTAGTTGTTTTTCTATCTCTTTTAGTTTTTCTTCCTTAGAAACAATTAGGGCCTCTTTTTCTATTCTGTCAAAAACCGTAATTTTAGGATTTTTAAGGGGATATACAAAAGGGACTATATACTTCTCCCCTATATAAGGGACTTTAAGCATATAAGGATATAGATCCTCTATAGTAATTACATTCATAAATAACAAAACAGCTATTACAGTACCTACAACAGCTATAAAGAGTATAATTAATTGTAAAAAAAGAATGAGTTTTTTTAAAAATTTACCCTTTTTCTTCTTTTTTCTCTTTTTTTCTTTCTTCTCTTCTGCCATTTATCCTGTCTGATTCCTTTTATTGTATGCCTTTGAAGAAATTTCATCAAGTTCGATAGTTTCTTTTTTATTCATAAAATCTATATAATTATTATAATCCTTTTCCCTTAATTTTTCCATAACTTTTTTCTCTTGACTTGCCTTTATAAGCTCTTGTCTTTTAAGTTCCATAATCTCCTTTAATTGAAATAATACCTCTTTTTCAAATCTTATATCATTTTCAATCTTTAATGCAAAACTCCTTAGCATATTAAATGAAATTATGTCAAAATTGGGAGAAGATGAGATCTCTTTCAAGGAAGAAAAAATCTCATCTCTTTTTTCTTCCAATATTTTTATCTTTTTTATTTGACGATTGTATGCCTCCTCTGCGTTTAAAAAATCAAGGCTTTTCTGTTTCTCTATATTCTCTCTGTATTTTAAAATATTTTCAAATCTAAATTTAAACGCCACTTCTTGCAGCAAGCTCCATCAATTTATTTACAGTATCTTCAAATGATGCCTTCTCATCTATCCCCTGTTTTAAAAAACTATTTACCTCATCTATCATAGATATTGCCCTATCTATCTTGGGATTAGAACCTGATGTATATGCCCCAATGTTTATAAGATCTTCGGATGTCCTATAAACTTCTAATATCTCTCGTATCTTCCCTGCAGCCTGTATATGTTCTTTTGAGACTATATCTATCATCGCCCTACTTACACTATTTAAAATATCAATAGCAGGATAGTGATTGCGGGCTGCAATTTGTCTTGAAAGCACTATATGTCCATCTAAAATACTCCTTACCGCATCTGCAATAGGTTCATTCATATCATCACCTTCTACTAATACAGTATAAAGTGCTGTAATGCTTCCCTTCTCTCCCCTTCCTGCACGCTCTAAAAGTTTTGGTAAGAGAGAAAAAACAGAAGGGGTATATCCCTTGGTAGCAGAGGGTTCACCAATTGCAAGCCCTACCTCTCTTTGTGCCATGGCAAATCTTGTGACAGAATCCATCATAAAAAGCACATCTTTCCCTAAATCTCTAAAAAATTCAGCAATAGCTGTAGCTACAAGGGCACCTTTTACCTTAAGTAAAGGCTCTTGATCAGAGGTTACAACAACTACTACAGACCTTTCAAGCCCCTCTTCTTTGAGGTCTCTCTCTATAAAATCCCTTACCTCTTTTCCACGTTCTCCTATAAGGGCTATAACATTTATCTCTGCCGTAGTATTTCGAGCTATCATGCCCAATAATGTGCTTTTTCCCACTCCACTCCCTGCAAAAATACCCATTCTCTGCCCTTTTCCCATGGTCAATAAAGCATCTATCGCCCTTACACCTACTGAGAGTGGTTCTGTAACCCTCTTTCTCAAAAGGGGATGAGGAGGTTCCCTATAAATAGGGTATTTTTCCCCTATAATAGCACCTTTTTCATCCAAAGGCCTCCCTAGGCCATCCAATATCCTCCCTGCAAGCCTTTCTGAAACCTTTACTGTAAAGGGCTCGCCCAATGTTTCCACCCTGCTTTTAGGAGATATACTATCACTTACACCAAGGGACATGGCAAGCATCTTTTCATTTTTAAACCCTACAATCTCTGCCAGGACCTTTTCTTTATCCTTTCCCCTATCAATTATGCACATATCCCCTATAGAAAGCTTTATCCCAGATATCTCATATACCAGCCCCAATACTGTATCTATCTTTCCCTTTGCCCGTATAGGTTCTATCCTTTCAAGACTATTTATTAATCTATCAAATATTTCCATAATCTTATCCTATAAGAGATTCTCTTACCCTATCTACCATCTTTTCAATACGTGCATCTACTTCTCCCGATTGTCCTACCACCAAGACACTTCCACGCTCTAAATTCTCATCCCCTATTACACTTATATTTATATCATTTTCCAAAAGAGAAAGATTATGATTTATATACTCTTCTACTTTTTCTATATCGGATATATTAACCTTTACTATTATATTTCCATCCAAAACTATATATTGAAGTGCCTCCTTTAAGATATCCACTACTATATTATCATCTTTTTTTATCTCTCTTTTTATTATGGTTTCTGCAAATTTAAATGCAAAGTCTAAGATTTTTACCTGTATTTGATCTACTAATGCTTTCTTTTCTTCCTGTACCTTTGAAATAGCATCAATAAAAGAGGAAATAGCCTTTTTAAACTCTGCCTCACCTTTTTTTAACCCTTCTTCATAACCCTTTTCAAAACCCTCTTTTTTTCCTTTTTCAAAGCCATCCTTATATCCTAAATTAAAACCCTCTTCTCTTCCGATCTTCTCCCCTTCTATCTTTCCCTCCCTAATACCTGTATCCCTACCCTTGGCAAAGCCATCTTCCATGCCTTTTTTAAATGCATCATCATATATGGCCTTTAACCTTTTCTCATCTGGGATAATCTCTTTTTTTTCTTGTTTTTCACTTTTTAATTTTGTCGGCCTTTCATCTTTCTTATCTTGAGGGGAATTGTGAGGGTAAACTATATAAGGTTCATTTATGAAGTTAAATTTTTTTATAATCTTACCCAATAAGTCCTCCTTCTCCACCACGGGAGATAATAATCTCTCCAGCTTCATCAAGCTTACGAATAATATTAACAATCTTCCTCTGAGCCTCTTCCACATCCTTTACCCTTACAGGACCCATATAGTCCATATCTTCTTTTAAGGCTTCTGCTGCCCTCTTAGACATATTCTTAAATATCTTTTCTTTTACCTCTTCACTTGCACCCTTGAGTGCAAGGGCCAGATCTTCTTTAGAAACATCTCTAAGTATCCTCTGTACAGCCCTATCATCTAAAACTATTATATCTTCAAAGACAAACATGAGGTTCTTTACCTCATCGGTAAGTTCAGGATTTTTCTCACTTAAAACATCAAATATGGCCTTTTCTGTACTCCTATCTACATTGTTCATAATAGAGGCAAGGGCTTGTACTCCCCCTATAGTAGAGTACTCTTGGTTCAAGATAGATGAGAACTTTCTCTCCATCATACGTTCTACCTCTTTTATGATCTCAGGAGAGGTCCTATCCATAAGGGCTATCCTCTCTGCCACATCAGACTGAATTTCTCTGGGTAGAGAAGAAAGGATTGATGCCGCTTGTGCAGGAGAGAGATGTACTAATACAAGAGCAATAGTTTGGGGGTGTTCGTTTTGTAAAAAATTTAAGACTTGAGATATATCAGCCTTTCTAATAAATCCAAAGGGGGTAATTCTTAAGGAATTTTGAAGTCTTTGTATTATCTCTTTTGCCCTATCTGGACCAAGGGCTTGTTCCAAAACCTTTCTTGCATAATCAAAGCCACCTTTTTGCACATACTCCTGAGCCATTGTAAGCTCATAAGCCTCTTCTAAAATCTTATCCTGCACCTCAGGGGGAACTTTATCCAAGGAGGCTATCTCAAGGGTAATCTTTTCTATCTCATTTTCATCAAAATGTTTAAAAATACGAGCAGAAAGCTCATCCCCCAATGCTAAAAGTAAGATAGCTGCTTTTCTTACACCACTTAATTTCTCCTCTTTTTCCTCACGTGGCACTCATATCACCTCTCATCTTCTGCAAACCAACTTCTTATAATTCTCACTATTTCTTCAGGGTTTTCCTTTGCAAGATTCTCTATCTCTTTATATATGAGTTCCCTCCTCATCTCTTCTGGCGTCTTTGGTCGCTCTGCAAGCTCTGCCTCTTCTACAGCTCCCTCTCCAGAGACTACCCCTTCAGGGGCCTCCTCTCCAAGCATTACTTCAAGGGCAGCCCTTCTCTTTTGCATAGAACGCAAGACATAGAGTACAACACCCAGTAATGCAAGGAATATAATAACAATACTTACAAGCTTAAAGATGGCCAACATAAATTCTCTTTTGGCCTCTTTTTCCATTGCTGCCTTTTCCTTTTCTATATAAGTTTTATCAAAAGGTACCTCCTCCACTGCAATCTGATCTCCACGCGAAGGTACTATTCCACAGGCAGCAGCTACCGCCCTTTTTATTGCATCAAGCTCTTCTTGTTTTAACTTTTTTCCTACAATTACACTCACAGAGAGTCTCTCTATACTCCCTGGTGCCTCTTCTATAGATTCCTGTACTTTACTTATCTCATAATTTGTTATCACATTCTTTTCTGATTTTTCTACATTTCCGCCTGTAGCAACTCCTGCAGGATATTCTACTACATTACTCGAGGTACCAGGAACTCCTGATGTTTTTGAGCCTGTTACCTTCTCTTTTTTCTCTATCTCCTGAGAGCTCCTTATAATACCTTTATCTTCTGTAACAGGTTGATAAATTTCCTTGTTGATTTTCTTTTTGTCAAAGTTTAATTGGGCTTTCACCCTTACAACCACATTTCCAGGACCTAAAACATTTTCAAGCATAGCCCTTACTCTTCTCTCAAGTTTTTGTTCAAATTCCCTCTCTAATTCCATATTTTTTATGCTTCTCTCTGGGGCATTTATATTTGTCTCATCTTCCAACATATCTGTAAGTATATTTCCATTTGTATCAACTATGGTAACATTTGATGGGTCTAACCCCTCTACAGCGCTTGAAATAAGATGGACTATGCCTTTTACCTGAGCCGGGGTAAGGTGTGCACCTGGCTTAAGTTGAAGTAAAACAGAAGCTGTAGCGGGTTTTTCCTCTTCTATAAAGAGAGTTTTTTCAGGTATAACTATATGAATTCTTGCCCGCTCTATTTCATTTAAACGAGTTATAGTGCGTGTAAGTTCTCCCTCAAGCGCCCTTCTAAACTCTATCTTTTGGGTAAATTCTGTACGAGAAAGATTTGTTTTATCAAAGATCTCAAAACCTACTACACCCATAGAAGGAAGACCTTTCGCAGAAAGCATAAGCCTTAGGTCATAGACCCTATCTTTAGGTACTAAAATAGTCTTTCCCTCTTGAGTTAACTTATATGTTACCCCAGATTTTTTAAGCTCTTCTACTATTTTTGAAGCATCTTTAGGGTCCAAACCAGAGAAGAGTATCCCATACTCAGGTCCTCCCCCTCTAAAGGAAAGAAAAAGTATAGAAAAAACAATTAAAGTTATCCCTGATATAATCCCTATCTTATAGGGCAGAGATAACTTCTTCCAAAACTCTTTTACCTTTTCTAATATGGTATTAAAATCCATAATCTATTTCCTATATCTGCATCCTTGTTATCTCCCTATAGGCCTCAAGTATTCTATTCCTGATTTCAATAGCAAGGGAAAGTGCAATATCTGCCTTACTTACCGCAATTGTCACATCATGGATACTCTTTACCTCCCCCTTGGCAAAGGCCACCATCTTTTCATCTGCCTCTTTCTGAATATTATTTAAGTTACTAATCGCATCCTTTAAGACATCACTAAAGTTCTCATATAATGTATTTTTCTTTTTTTCTGATATCTTTCCAGAGGTTCCTACACTCACAGGAAGAAGAGTAATATTTTGAAGGCCCATTTATCTCACCTTACCCCTTTAAAATATCAATTGCCCTAATAGACATATTGCGAAATGTACCTACTACTTGAAGATTTGCCTCATATGCCCTAGATGCGGAGATCATATCTACCATTTCTGATACCACATTTACATTGGGATAACTTACATATCCATCTGGACCAGCATCAGGATGGTTAGGGTCATATACCTTTTTTAAAGGAGTACTCTTATCCTCCACAATACCTACAACTTTTACACCACCTTCAAGCTCATCAGATTTTATCTTTTCAAATACAGAGATGAAATCATCCTCTGGCTCCTTCTGAATCTCAGAAAAAAGGATAACTTTCCTCCTGTAAGGTCCACCTTTAGGAGTTCTTGTGGTATTTACATTGGCAATATTATCAGAAATAACATCCATCCTAAGTCTTTGCGCTGTAAGACCTGTGGCGCTTATATTAAGGATAGAAAAGGGATCTCCCATTCTCATTACCTCCCTTTAATAGCTCCTCTGAGCATAGAAAATTTCGTGGATACAAATCGTGTAAGACCTGTATAAAGGATATTATTTTTCGCAAGATCTACCAATTCTTTCTCAATATCCACATTGTTTCTATCTCTTCTAAAGACAATATCATCGACTACTTTTACCTTTGGATCTGGAAGTTTAGTATTTCCTATATTCTCTATATGTTTAGGGTTTGTCACCTTAAGTTTAAGTATTGGCTCTTTTTCATTAAGGGCCTTTTTCAATTCATCCTCGAACACAACCTCTTTCCTTTTATAAAAAGGGGTATCTACATTAGCAATGTTTTCAGCTATAACCTTTTGCCTAAGGACAGAGGCATCAAGTGCCCTCTGGAGGACATCAAGGGTAAAATCTCCCATAAAACCACCTCCCCCAAATTAGCTTGCAAGCAGAAGCTCTGTATCTGCAAAAGACTCTATAAGCTTATTTCCGATCTCATTGAGGTCATTCATAGTAATACCTGCCCGCTCAACGACCTCTTCCTCTATGGGATACATAAGACCATCTACCCCAAGACCAAAGCCCATCATAAGGACAATAGCATCAGATAAATGGGTAATATCAGAAAGATTCGCCTTTCCTGTCTTATTTTCAACAGCCAAGGGTTCATGGTGATAGCGAATAGCCTTTACTAATTCTTCCGGGAAATTCCACTTCTCAGCCACTTTAGCACCGATTTCTGCATGGTCAAACCCTATTATCTCTTTTTCTGCTACCATAAATGGAACCTGATTCTCCTCTACATATTTCAAAATCTCTTCAAACTCTTTTTTCATATAGGTATTTAAGACTACTTTACCAATATCATGGAGAAGTCCTGCAACAAAAGCTGTTTCAGGATTTCTAAATCTTATTTTCCGTGCAAGAAGTCTTGCGGTCATAGCACAACTTATAGAATGTTTCCAGAGCTCGCCTTGGGCAAGTCCATATCCTTCAACCTCTTTATTTAAAAGATTGTAAGTAGATGCAGCTATAATAAGACTCTTTAAAGTAGAAAAACCAAGGATTACAATAGCATCTGTAATAGTTGAGACTTTTCTTGGAAAACTGTAATATGCAGAGTTTGCAAGTCTTAAAATTTTAGCTGTAAGGGCTTGGTCAGATGCCAAGACTTCGGCCAACTGATTTACATGAGAACGAGGGTCATCTATAAGTTCCAATGCCCTCATAACAAGTGCAGGAATAGCAGGGAGTTCATCTATCTTTGCTATTATTTCATCCATACTTATTTTACCCATTAATATCCTCCTATTTGGTTTTATCTATGAACTTAGGAGATATTACTCCACTTTCAAAATACCCTTTAAAGGCCTTTTTCTTCTTTTCTATTTCTGATAGTGTAGCTTTCAATCCCTCTTTAAGTTGAGAAAGTAATTTTTGGTTTTCTTCCCTTTTTTTCATACATAGGGCTATAATTTTTGCAAAATCCTCTCTATCTTTACTACTTGTAATATATGTATCTTTCGGTATTTCTTCAATATTTATTATTATTTTATTTTCTTTTTCGAGAAGAGATGATACCCCTTCAATATCTCCTTTTTTGAGTAATTCATTCTCTTTGCTCAAAAGAATATTCAGTTTATTGTATAATGAAAAAACTTCTTCTTTTTTACCCATAGTTTTTAATGATTATAACATAAAAAATATATAAATACAAGGCAAATAAAAGAAAAATCCTAAAAAGCCTAAAAAATATTGATTAAATTAGATTAAGATGGTAAAATATAGAAAAAACAAAAAGGAGGATAGTATGAATTTTAAATGGTTACACAGAATAATAGTCATCTCCATATTGCTGCTTTTTATAATCAGCTTAGGAGGTTGCCTAAAACCTGTCAAGGTAAGTACTATAACTGGTAAAGTTGTAGACCTTTCAGGAAATCCTATAGAAGGGGCAACCATTACTATAACCACAAGTTCTTCAAATAGTTCTACGCTGACAGCTACAACGGATGAAGATGGAAAATATAATATTACTGATGTTCCAATGGGTTTTATAATAATAAAAGCAGAAAAGACAGGATTTCTAAGTCAAACGGAAACTGTCAAAATAGATACAGAAACATATACACAAAACTTTATGCTTATTCCGGAAAATAGTGGTGTAACAGGGACTTTCATCGTGTATGCTGGACAAGATCAAACAGTAAACACAGGGACACCGGTACAATTTTCGGCAACAGCTACCAATGCTGTAGGGATTGTAGTCTATAAGTGGGACTTTCAATCTGATGGTACTTATGATGCACAAGGACAAAATGTTACATATACCTATACAACCCCAGGTACATATACAGTTACCTTACAGGGTATCGACTCACAAGGGCATATTGCAACAGATACCCTCTTGGTAAATGTAGTGAGTTCCACTCCGACAAATCAGCCACCCACTGTGTGGATAGCCACAGATGGAAATATAAATTCTGGAACTGCCCCACTTACTGTAAAATTCCTATCCCATGCAGAAGACCCAGATGGTAATATTGTAGCATATATATGGAATTTTGGAGACGGAACCACTTCAAGTGAACAATTTCCTACACATACATATGCTCAAGCAGGCACCTATAATGTAACACTTATAGTAACAGACAATCAGGGGGCAACAGCCATGGGATCCCTTACGATTACAGTAACAGAGGCTCAATAGTTATATAAAGTGGAGGAGGAGGTTAGGGACGCTATTTTCCCATTACCTTCTCTTCCACTTTCTTTCGTATATTGCAAAAGGTACATCTGTGAGCTGTAGTAGGGTATCCACAGACTTCACACTCATGAAGCTCTACTTTTTCATCTTCCCTAAATAGATGTTTATTTTCTAAAAAGCCCTGGTAAAATCTAAGCTTAGACCCGGGAGATCTTTCTTCCAATTTATTTATAAGACCTTTATTGTATAAATATGTAGAGCCCTTCACATGGGGGCATTCCATTTCTATATAGTCTAGTCCATATGTAAGTGCAAAGGCCGCTATCTCCCTCTCTCCACACAATACCAAAGGTTTTGCCTTTTTTATAAGTTTCTTGTTAGAAGATGGTAAAAGGGGACTTTGTCTTGCAAGATATCCCATCTTCCAATTTACGATATTACCAAATAAGACACCCACCTCATCATCAAGGTTGTGTCCTGTAACAAGTACAGAAAAACCATGCTCATATCCAAATCTATTCATAAGATATCTTTTTATATGTCCACATATAGAACAGGCAGGTCTTCGTGTAATGTATGCAATTTCTGGGATAGAGAGTCCAAAAAATAAATCTTTTACCCTCTCTACATGGACTTTTATATTAAAATTCTTAGAAAATTGTTCTACCTTTTCAAAAGATTTCTGAGAATATATATCTATTCCCAAATCTATATAGTAACCTTCTATATTATAACCTAACTCTTTTAAAAGATATGCTACAGTAAGGCTATCTTTTCCTCCAGATAGTGCAACAAGGATCTTTTCCTCTTTTGTAAAAAGGGTATACCTCTTAATAGCCTTTTCGACTCTCTTTTTGCAAAATTCAAAAAAATGCTCCTCACAGAGTGCAAGGTTATGAGAAGGAAGATGTATTATTGCATCTTTTTTACAGATTTTACACTTCACATTATCCTCCTGAGACTACCTTTACTATTCTTATCTTATCATCTGGTTCAAGATACTTATCATGTGTAATAAGTTTTCCATCTTTAAGTATAAGATACTCTTCAGGACTCATACTCAATTTTTTATAAAGTTCTTTTACCTTTATCTTTGACGATAGCTCTATCGTTTTTGTTTTTCCTTGGAATTCTATCTCCATAAGTCCTACCTCCTAAAGTAACAGTTTACATTATATCATATCTCTCCAACTACTCCATCACTATATATATCTTCAATATAAACCGTATAAAATCTTCCAGGGGATATATCTTGACCATTCTTTATATATACCCTAAAGTAATAGGGGCTCATTCCATAGGGTATCTTTTCACTTCTTAGTCCTTCTACTAATACCTTAATTTTTTTTCCTATAAACCTCTTATGATATTCCAACATAAGCTCATCTCGTAATTTTTTTAATATATTTACCCTTTCTGTCTTCTCCTTCTTGGAAACATCATCACTCATATAATATGCAGGTGTATTCTCTCGCCTGGAATATGGGAATATATGAAATTTATATAGTTTAAGCCTCTCTAATAGTTCATAAGAATTCAAAAAATGTTCCCTTTCTTCTCCAGGAAAACCTACAATAATATCTGAGGTAATAGATATGTAGGGGGAGATTTTTCTTAAATCATTTACGAGTTCTGTGAAAAATTCCCTAGTATATCCCCTTCTCATCTTCTCTAAAATATCGTTATCTCCACTTTGAAGGGGAATATGGATATGAGGTACTAATTTTTTGGCATCTTCAATAATAGGAAAAAGAGCTCTTACATCCTCTGGCTCTATAGAGCTTAATCTTATCCAAAACTCCCCTTCTAACTCTTCAAGGTCTTTTAGAAGATCATACAATCTATATCCCTTATAATTATAGGTACCCAAGTTAATCCCTAAAAGGTTGATCTCTTTAAAGCCCCTCTTAAGAAGGGACTCAAGTTCAAGAAAGAAATCATCTGGATCCCTTGAACGTTCTCCCCCTCTGAAATAAGGAATTTTGCAATATGCACAAAACCTATTGCAGCCATCTTGAATCTTTATATATGCCCTTGTCTTCTCTGTGTATGAAGGAAAATTAAAATAGGTATATCTTCTATGCCACTCTTTATTTAAAAATATACCCCTTTGTCTCTCTGAGGCAAGTTTGTATATTAGATCCTTATCGACATTACCCACTACCAAATCTACACCTTCTATAGAAAAGTAAGATAGGGGTGATTCTTCTACCCCACACCCTGTTACCACAGTGAAACCTTTCTTTGAAACATGTCTTATCATCTGTCTTGATTTTTTTTCAGCGGTTTGAGTAACGGCACAAGTATTTATAATGTATATATCTGCATCTTCTTCAAATCCTACGATATCAAAACCATGGCCTCTAAATTCTTGAGCTATAGCATAGGTCTCATACTGATTAACCTTACATCCCAGAGTCTTAAAAGCTACTTTCATAGTCTACCCCATTTGTATTCTAATATTGATAAAAACACTAAAGGAGAAGTCTCTGCCCTTAAGATCCTTTTTCCAAGTGACACCTCAAGAAACCCCAGGCTCTTAGCATAATCAAGTTCTCCTTTGGTAAATCCACCCTCTGGACCTACAAGAAAAACCAAATCTTTTGGAGAAGAGAGGGATTCCATGAATTCTCGAATATGCACATTTCCAGAGGGAGAGAGGATTACCTTTGTAGTATAATATCTTGCATCTTCTATAAATTCTTTAAAGGTTGCCTCTTTTTTTATTTTTGGGATAGATATTCTAAAAGATTGTTTAGAAGCCTCCTCTACTATCTTTTGCCACCTTTGAATATTTACATTTCTTACTACCGTTCTTTCTGAAATAATAGGGACAATTTCAGTTATACCAAGTTCTGTAACCTTTTGAAGAAGGAAAGAGATCCTCTTTCCCTTAATAGGAGCCTGAGCCAAAGTAATAGAAAAGGGAAATTCTGGATTATGACTTTCAAGTTCTACTATGCGAAATGTTAAAGAAGAAGGCCCTTCTACAGAAACAACTAAGGCCTTACCTTTAAATCCTTTACTATCTATTATAGGAAAACTATCTCCTATTTTAAGTCTTAAGACCTTTAGGAGGTGGTGGGCATCCCCTCCTTCTATCTTCCCATATCCATCCTTTGTATCAACAAAAAAAGCCCCGATTAAAATCCTCCTTTAAATACATTTTTCATACGATTTATAAATTTTCCATTATCTCTTCCCACACTCTTTTCTCCAAGTTCATGGGCAAGTTCCAAAAGTAACTCTTTTGCATGCTTTGAAACCTTGGTGGGTACCTCTACATTTACAATAACTATCTGATCTCCTATCCTTCTATCAGATGCCCTTATCCCCTTACCTTTTAATTTAAAAATCTTACCACTTTGAGTCCCTGGGGGAATCTCCATAAGTTCTTTCCCATAGAGTGTAGGTACCTCTATAGCTCCCCCTAATGTTGCTGTAACTATACCTATCTTAGCATTATATATAATATCTAATCCATCCCTTTTAAATATCGGATCTTCCTCTACATGTACAAGCACGTAAAGGTCTCCTGGAGGACCTCCCCTCTCTCCTTTGTCTCCTCCTCCTCTAAACCTTAATCTCGTTCCATGTTCTATTCCAGGAGGAATAGTTACCTTTATCTTCTTCTTGGTTCTTATCCTTCCTGTACCCCTACACTTATCACATGGATGGTCAATTATTACCCCCTCTCCATGACATGTAGAACAGGTATGAACAGAAGAAAATTCACCAAAAAAGGTTCTCTGAACCTCTCTTACCCTGCCTGTTCCTTTACATGTGGGACAGGTTCTGGGTTTTGTTCCAGCCTTAACACCTGTTCCATGACAGATGGGGCATGTATCATATCTTGTATATTCTATCTCTTTTTCAGCACCTAAAGCTGCTTCTCTAAAACTTATCGTAATTGTATACTGAAGGGAGCTACCCTCTCTTCTATCTTGAGCCCTATGAGAAGCTGAGCTCCCCCCAAAGAACATATCAAATATATTTTCAAATCCACCAAATAGATCATCTACCCCAAAACCACCAGAGAATCCTTCAAATGTTGGACCTCCAGCAGAGCCATATCTATCGTAATTTGCCCTTTTTTCAGGATTACTTAAAACTTCGTATGCCTCATTTATTTCCTTAAATTTTTCATCTGCATCAGGGGATGGATTTGTATCTGGGTGATAAAGCTTGGCAAGCCTCCTATATGATCTTTTTATCTCTTCATAAGATGCATCACGAGAAACACCTAATACCTCATAGTAATCTTTTTTTGACATCCTCTATCACCCCATCACTCTTCTTCAGTATTTTCTTCTTCCTCTTCTATATTCTTTGCTACCTTTACTAAAGAGGGTCTAAGCACATGAGATTTGTAATAATAACCCTTCTGTAATTCTTCTACAACTGTCTCATCAGGATATTCATTTGTTTCGACCTTTGCCATTGCATGGTGTAAATTAGGGTCAAACTTTTCTCCTACTGCCTTTATAGGTGTTACCCCTTCTTGTTCCAATATCTTTCTAAACTGTTTTATTATAGCATCAATACCTTCAATCAATGACTTTATATCATTTGTCTTTTTAGCAGCATCCTCTGCCCTCTCAAGATTATCCAATACATGAAGAAATTTCTCTATAAGTTCTTCGTTTGCCCTTTGGATAATTTCTCTCTTTTCTTTATCTACTCTTTTTCTAAAATTATCAAAATCTGCTTGTAATCTTTTTAGATAGTCAAGATATTCCTCTTTTGTCTTCTCCTTTTCTTCAACCTCAGCCCTCAAATCATCTATAAGTTTTTCCTGTTGAGTTATCAATTTATCTTTTTCCTCTAATAAATTTATAAGCTCTTCTTTTTCAAGGTCTTTATAATTTTTATCATTCTTTTTTTCTTTTTCTGTCATTACCTACCACCTCACTATTACATAGTTTTATTAAGATATTTTGTAAGGGTTTCAGAGAGGAAATCTACTACAGATACTACCTTCGAATAGTCCATTCTTAGGGGGCCTAATACCCCTATATTTCCAACACGAAATCCATGAAATCCATAAGATGCCACCACAAGAGAGCATCCATTTAGAAGTTCATCATCTATCTCACTTCCCATAATTACACTAATCCTCTTATCAGGTCTATCTACTTTATTTTCTATAATAGAATTTAAAAGCTCCCTATCATCTAACATATAAAGGATATGCTTTACATACTCTGAATTTTCAAATTCAGGTTTTGAAATAATGTGTGATACACCCTCAAGATATACTATCTTTTCCCCTGCAAGTTTAAAGAACTCTTCAAGGATTTTCTTGAGCTTTCTTATCAATCTATCAAACTTTATAAGTTCAGTTACTACCTCTTCCAGATAATGTCCCCTTATTTCTAAAAGGGTCTTGCCATATATTATATTACTTAATCTTTTAGAAACCCTATCAAGCTCCTCTTGAGTTAGCTTTTCTTTTATAGTAAGAATCCTATCGATAGTGATTCCACCTTTTAATATCAAAATAGCCAAAATCTTTCCCTCTGATAATAGCACAAGCTCTATTTTTACAACAGGTGTATTGAAAAGTCGTGGTGCCACAATTATTCCTACATTATCAGCAAGTTCAGAGAGAAATATGGCTGTGTTTTTTACCATATCTTCTATATTTCTTCCCTCTTCCTTAGAAAATTCCTTTATGATCTTCTTTTTTTCCAAAGGAGAAAGCCCTCTATTTTCCATAAGGTGCTCTATATAAAACTTATAACCCTTCTCTGTGGGCAGCCTTCCTGAAGAGGTGTGAGGTTGATATAGATAACCCATCTCTTCAAGGTGTTGCATCTCATTTCTTATAGTTGCAGGACTTACCCCTATAGGATATTTTTCATATATATGTTTAGAACTTACGGGAGAGGCAGTTCTAATATGAGATTGAATAACTGCTTTTAGTATATCTTGCTGTCTTTTCGTAAGCATAACAATCACCTCTTTAGCACTCTCCACTTGAGTCTGCTAATTTTCTATTTATTAATATACCACTTTCTATTCAAAAAGTCAATAGGCAAAAAATATGTTAAAATGGGAATTTCCTCATATAAAGGGGAGAAATTGTATAGGGGTCATCCATCTGTCCACTTTTAATCTTTTCTCCACCAAGAATCGCTGCTATGTAGGCCTTTGATACAAATTCCCATCCAGGGATTATCTTTGAAAACCCATATTCCTTTAATTTCTCTTTTGTCTCTGTGGTAGGTGCAAAAATCCAGCTATCTACATCAAGTATATAAGAAAACTCTTCTTCTCTAATTACTTTGTATTCCCCAAGTCCATCGTGAGGAACATACTTAGCATAATAAAATTCCCTCTTTCTCGAGGGTATAAGTATTTCTATATTATCCATAAGATATCTATAATTAAATGAAATAATCTCAAATAAATCTACACCCAAAATAGGCACTTTTTCAAAGTAAGCAATAATTTTTCCTAGAGTCATTCCCAACTTTAAACCTGTAAAGGAACCCGGACCCCTTACTATCACAATTCCCTCAATATCTGAAATGGTAAGATTGCTAAACTCTAAAAGCCTCTTTAGGGCCATTATTAAATTCTTTGAAGTCCTCTCTTTTCCTAAGAGAGATATATTTAAAAATACACCCTCTCCATTTACAAAGGAGATATCTAAGGCCTTTGAAGAAGTATCAATTGCAACTATATTCATCTATTACCTCATCTATAAGATTAGTTATTTCTAAATCATCTGAAGAAAAGAGAAGCTCTCGCGTCATCTCATCTATAAATAAAAATTCCACCTTTAAAGAGTAAGGAAAATAAGACATAGGGAATTTTTCAGCCCATTCTATTACGACAATACCCTCTTTTTCAAAATAACCATCTCTTATAAGCTCACCTACCCCTTCCCTGTCTAATCTATAAAGATCAAAATGATATATAGGGAAACCTCCCCCCTCATACACATAAAGTATAGTAAATGAAGGACTCTTGACCCTCTCTGAGGTTCCTACCCCTCGTGCAAGACCCCTTACAAATACAGTCTTACCTGTACCTAGGTCTCCAAATAAGAGTATAGGAAAGGGTTTTTTTATCTTTTTTCCAATCTCCTTACCTAATTTTTCTGTACATGCTGGAGAGGAAAGCCTTATTTCTTTTCTCATAGTCCATAAGGATATACAATCTTTTCTATCTTTTCTCCCCTTTTATAGACCTTTATAGGACGTATCCTATCCAGATCAATAAGTAGTTGATGGACACTTGCCCCCGTAAGTTTGGCCCAATCGGTAAGCCATACCTCTTTATCACCCTGTTTACCCAAAAGAGTCACTTCATCTCCGATCTTTACATCTTCCACATCTGTCACATCCACCATTATTTGATCCATACATACCCTACCTATTACAGGTGCAAATTCTCCATTTATTATAACTTTGCCTTTATTTGACAAAAACCTATGATAGCCATCTGCATAACCTACAGGCAATGTTGCAATCTTGGTCTTTCGTGTAGTCACAAAAGTTTTACTATACCCTATAGGGGTACCCTCTGGAACTTCCTTTATATATCCTACCTTTGTTTTAAACTCTAAGGTCTTTTTTATGGGTAAATCAAAATTTTTCCCTTCCCCAGGGAAATATCCATAAAGTAAAATACCAGGTCTTACCCCATCCAAATGTGTTTTTGGATAAAGCAATATTGCTGCACTATTTGCAATATGGTACATATCTATATGGACTTTGGACTCTGCTATCTTTTTTGCCTCTTCAAATCTTTCAAATTGGAGCATTGTATATTCCTCATCTTCAGAAGATGAGGAAAAGTGAGAAAACATACCTGTAATTCGGATATTTTTGTATCCTAAAATTTTATCAATTATATCTCCAATCTCTTCGGGGAAAAAACCAATTCTTCCCATACCAGTATCTACTTTAAGATGTATATTCAGTATCTTTTTTGCCCTCTCTGCTTCATCATTTAAGGCATCTAATATAGAAGTTGTAGTAACAGTAGGGATAAGGTTATATTTTACCAATGTCTCTGCCTCATGTGGAAAGGTTGGACCAAGAATAAGTATCGGGGCATCTATCCCATTTTCCCGCAGAATAACAGCCTCTTGAGTTGCCGCAACAGCAAGCATACTCGCACCAGATTCCAAAAAAACAGAAGAAACTATAGGAGCCCCATGACTATAGGCATTTCCCTTGACAACTGCAATAAGTTTTGCATCTTTTTCTATTTTTTCCTTTATAATTTTTGTATTATATGAAAGTGCACCTAGATCTATTTCCATCCATGTAGGTCTTAATCCTTTAAAATCTATCATTTTTCTCCTCCTCAATAGTTTTTAATACATATGGAAGATATGCAAGAAGGTCTGTGGCTATTATCCCAGATTCTCCTTTGTATGATGCAGCCATATCCCCAGATTTTCCATGTACATAGACCCCCAATATGGAAGACTCAACTACACCTATACCCCTTCCAAGAAAGGCACCTATAATCCCAGAGAGCACATCTCCAGATCCTGCTGTTGCCATACCAGAATTTCCCGTAATATTATAATAAGATATTCCATCTTTTGCCACAATTGTAGTCGCCCCTTTTAGAACAAGTACCATGTTTTTATACTTTTTTGAAACCTCTTTTGCTATATCTACCCTATCTTCATCTACTTTATGGGCGGGTAGATCTAATATGCGACCTAATTCTCCTGGATGTGGGGTAATAACAAATGGCACCTTTACATCATTAAGAACCTCAGGGTTATGGGATATAGCATTTATTCCATCTGCATCAAGCACAAATGGTTTATTACTATCAGAGATAATGGCATATACCAATCTTTTTACCCCTTCACTTATACCTAACCCTGGACCAATGACAAATGCATCTACATCGTCAATTTTTTTCATTATGTCATCATAGGCATTATATGCTATATGCCCATCTTTTTCTTCAACAGGTATAGTAATTATCTCAGGGGTCATAGACTTTATCTGTCCATCCAAACTCTCTGGAATTACAAGATACGAAAGTCCTCCTCCCGCCTTTAGTACCCCCATAGATGCAAGATACGCAGCACCTGTAAGACCTTTACTCCCAGAAATAGTAAGTACCTTTCCAAATGTACCTTTATGTCCCCATGGAATCCTCTTTGGAAAAATGGAAAGGACCATGTTTTCGTCAATAAGGAGATCATCTGTTTTAAATTTTTGAATATCCTTACTTGGGAAACCTACCTTTTCAACAAATACCTCCCCGGCAAAATATCTCCCTGGGTATACATATAGTCCTATCTTTGGAATACCAAAGGTTATCGTATAGGTAGCCTTTATAGCAGATCCCAAAACCTTCCCATTTGAAAGGTCTACTCCAGATGGGGTATCTACAGACAATACGGGTACTTCCATTTTGTTTACAATCTGAATGATCTCTTTGTATAACCCATCTACTTCTCTTTTTACACCTATTCCTAAGATAGCATCCACTATAAAAGAATATATTTTAATCCTCTCTTTAAATTCAGAGATCAAATCCTCAGAAATATGATATACCCTTCCCCCACTTTTTTTATAAAACTCAAAATTGAGTTTGGCATCTTCACCCTTTGGCAGCCCTTCAAATAAGGCAAAAAGCGTAACATCATAACCTGCCTCCATCAAATATCTTGCACAAACTATGCCATCTCCACCATTATTCCCTTTTCCTGAAATTACAGCAATCTTCTTGGTATAATCAAGTTTTACCCTATCTTTTATGAAACGAAAAAGAGAGGCACCTGCCTGTTCCATAAATAAAAATGAAGGGATACCGTATTGAGAAAATATATTCCCTTCCCACTCTTTCATCATCGAAGGTGTTATAAGCTTCATTATCTACCCCTCCCAAATGGCCAAAGAAATGGCCAATTTTTCTATATGTGAAATACTTACATGTATTTTATAGGCATCATCTTCTATGATATTTACCAAAGGCCCACGACTACTATTTAGTATTTCAATCTCCTTATATACTCTAATTCTTCCACCTGTTGCCTTTACCACTGCCTCTTTTGCGGCAAATCTGCCTGAGAGACACTCATATCTATTTGCCTTATTCATACAATAGTCAAGCTCCTTTTCTGTATATATCCTCGTTAGAAACCGCTCTTTATACCTTAGGCAAAGCTTTTTTATCCTATCTACTTCTACTATATCTATTCCGATACCTAAAATCATGCAAGTCTTTCCTCTATTATCCTTTTTACCCTTTCTATGATCTCATCTAAATGTCTCTCATCTTCTGCCTGTGCCATAATCCTTATAAGGGGTTCTGTCCCTGAGGGTCTTACCACTAAAAGCCCTTTACCTTCTATTTCTTGCTCTATATCTCTTATTGTATCTTGTACTTTACTGTCTTTATAAAAAAGGGTCTTATCTTTAACCTCAATATTTATAAGTTTTTGAGGAAATTCCAAAAACCCATCAAGAAGTGTCTCTATTTCATTTTTGCTTTCACTTAAAAGATTCATCACCATAAGTGATGTAAAGAGTCCATCTCCTGTTGTCTCTTTATCTAAAAAGACAATATGTCCAGATTGTTCTCCTCCAATCCTTACACCTTTCCTCTTCATCTCATCCACTACATACTTATCTCCTACCTTAGGAATTCTCCTGACCTTTATTCCCCTTTTTTTAAGAGAGATATCGAGTCCTATATTAGACATCATAGTTACTACAATCTCTCTCTCGCCAAATTCCTTTGCAAAAAGGTATAAAAGTGCATCTCCATCGATCACCTTACCTGATGAGGATACTACCATCAATCTATCCCCATCACCATCATAGGCAAACCCAAGATAAGCCCCTTTCTCTTTTACACTTTCAATAAGTCCATCAAGGTGGGTAGCCCCTGCCTCAAAATTTATATTTAATCCGTTTGGCTCACAGTTTATAAACTCAAACTTCCCCATATCTGAAAAAATGTCTTGGGCAATCTTATAAGTTGCCCCATTTGCTGTATCCACAATTACCTTATAGGGAAAGCCTTCTCCCTTGTATATACCTTTTAAAAACTCCTCATATTCTCTTATAAGTTCATCCTTTTTATAAATCTTTCTTATCTCAGTATAGTGGGGAATCTTGGTATTATAAACATGGTTATCTAAGATTTCTTCAAGATATTCTTCTTCATTATCTGGAAATTTAAATCCCTCATTGGTAAAAAACTTTATCCCATTGTCATAATACGGATTATGAGATGCAGATATAACTACCCCTCCACCTACATCAAGAATCCTTGAAAGATAAGCAACTCCTGGGGTAGTTACTATTCCAAGTTTATAAACTTCTATTCCCATCGAAGAAAGACCAGAAGAGATGGCATCTTCCAAAAAATCTCCAGACATCCTTGTGTCTTTTCCTACCACCACTTTTCTTGGTAGTTCCCTCTCCAAGATGTAATACGCCAGAGTTTTTCCCAGAGAAACAGCACCCTCTGGGGTAATAAGTCCTGTATTTGCAATATCTCTTACCCCATCTGTCCCAAAATATTTTTTCATTTCTCTCCTCCCTCTTTCTTTTCAAAAATAACCTCTACTATCTTTGGCTCTAATTTTATACCTTCTACAATTTCCCCATAATCTGTAATGGGATATATCTTCATAATTTTTAAAAATCTTTTTTTCTGTATATGCTCCTTTAAAATACTATCAGGGAGAAAAAGGGTTACATATTTTACATGGTCTATATCTTCTTTTTTCCCTTTTACTTTTACAAGATTCGGGGTAAATAATAGTTTATATCCCCTTATTTTCTCCCCTAAAAATGTAGGTTTTATTAAAAAAAACTTTATGGTAGCTTTATATACTTTTACCCCTAGAGATTTTGGTTCTATCTTAACAAGGTTTAAACCACTTTGGACAGAAGCACTTACAGATATATTATATTTCCCGGGTTTTTCTATTTTCGAAAGGTCTAAAAATACATTAAGTTCTTGAGGTTCTACATGGTCTATTATACTCTTTGGTCCCCTAAGATATACACTGACATACCTATTATCCCTATCCACTATAAAATTGGTACTTAACCCATAATAGTGGATAGGTACCATAAAAACCTTTGTAATTTGAGGGGTTTGAATAGCCGTAACATATAACCAAAGTAGTATAGCTATCAAAAGGGAAATCAATTTTAGTTGCCAATCATATTTGAGCCATTCATGTATTTTTTTCATTTTTATAAACTTAATCACCCCTTCTTTTTCGCTTTATCTATATAAAATCTATTGAGTACAGTTCTTAATGAAGCTAAGGTAACATTTTTGACAAGTCTTCCATTTACAGATATGGAAATCCAACCCCTCTCTTCAGAGACCACTATAGCAATAGCATCTGAAATCTCTGTAATACCTATACCTGCCCTATGTCTTGTCCCAAGTACCTTATCCAAATCCTGTCTCTGTGTCAAAGGTAGGATACATCCTGCTGCAAGGAGTCTATTTGCCTTTATTACTACAGCTCCATCGTGAATAGGGGATTCTGGGATAAAAATACTGTATAGGAGCTCTGATGAAACCTTTCCATCTATCATAATACCTGTATCTATAATATCTTTTAAGCCCATTTCTCTCTCAAGCACCAAAAGGGCTCCAATTTTCTTTTTTGCAAGGGCTTGCACAGCAAGAAGAATCTCATTTATAGTATGTTCTGTAAGAGAGGGTTCTTTTTCAAAGAGAAAAAACTCTTGTGTAAAAAACCCTTTTTTACCCATCTCCATAAGGATTTTTCTAAGCTCTGGCTGAAAAACGATAGGGATAAGAACGGCAAGTCCAGCTATCATCCACTTTGAAAACCAACCAAGTGCATGGAAATGAAAAACTTGACTTATTCCAAAGATTATAAATAGGAGAAAAAGCCCTTTAGCAAGATATATTGCAGGGGTATCTTTTATTATAACCATAAGATTATAAAATATAAATGCAACTATAAGGATATCAATAAGATCAAAAATACCAAAATGAAACAATTAACCCTCCTAATATAAAAGGGGCCTATGGCCCCTTTTTCTCACATAACTAGTGCCATTATTGCCTTTTGTGCATGAAGTCTATTTTCTGCCTGTTGGATTACGACAGAGTGAGGACTATCTATCACCTCATCTGTAATTTCCTCTCCCCTATGTGCAGGTAAACAATGCATTATGATTACATCGTCTTTTGCCCGATTTACAAGATCCATATTTACCTGATATGCCTCAAACACTTTCATTCTCTCTTCTTTTTCGCTTTCCTGTCCCATGCTTGCCCATACATCTGTATATATAACATCTGCATTTTCTACAGCCTCATTTGGGTCATTTGTAATAAGGATCTTCGACCCACTCTTTTTGGCCTCCTCTTTTGCTACCTCCAAAATCTCACTCTTTGTCTCATATCCTTTTGGAGATGCCAAAGAGAAATTAGCACCGAGTCTTGAGGAGAGCAAGAGAAGTGAATTGGAGACATTATTTCCATCACCAATGAAGGCAATATTTACACCTTCTATCCGTCCTTTTTTCTCCCATATGGTAAGCATATCTCCCATAGCCTGGCAAGGATGATATGTGTCACTTAACCCATTTATTACCGGAACATCTGCATATTTTGCAAGATCTTCCACGATTTTGTGAGAAAATGTACGCACCATAATACCGGATACATATCTTGCTATTACTAATGCTGTATCTTTTACCGATTCCCTCTTTCCAAGGCCTATATCCTGAGGAGAAAGATATATAGTATCCCCCCCTAGCTCCTTCATACCTACTTCAAATGAGACCCTTGTCCTAAGTGATGGTTTTTCAAATATAAGTGCAAGGATTTTTCCTTTTAAAACCTCTACAGACTCACCTGCCATCCTTTTTAATTTAAGATCTTTTGCATAACTTAGAGCATACCAAAGCTCTTCCTTGGAAAAATCTAATACTTGTGTAAAATCTCTTCCCTTAAAATTCTTATTCACTATCTACCTCCTCTATAAATTTTTTGGTCACATAAGATGAATTAAAAAGGTACAACATAGCAGTATATGCTACCCTAAATCTTATTATATCACCAATTTTATAATTTATATCTGATGCTGTAACATCCAAAATCATATGGTCTGAACTTCCCCCCACTATCTCTACCTTCTCATCTATAGGTTTCAAAGAGGATAGAATAACATCCTGTTTTCCTATCCCCAAAATAGCCCTCTTTCTTATCCCTTTATCTTCAAAATGGGGAACATTTCCAAATGCATCTTTTGCAATCTCTCCAAAGGGCATAGAGGGCTTTTCTTTTAGCTCTATAATCTGGGCCTCAAGATAAAAAGTATCTTTTTTTGCCCCCTCTATCTCAATATCGCGTATATCATCTATCCCCAAAAGTATACCTGTTCCTATACGAAGGTTATTAATCTTTTTGGGCATCTTTCCACGAGAAACAAGGTAAATAGAGCTTGTAGAACCTCCTGATACAAATTCCAAAGGATATCCTAATATATCTTCCGCATCTTGCGAGATCTCTGAAAGCAAAGAGAGATTTTTCTCATCTGGTAAGACACCGCCAAAACATGCAAAATTCGTACCCACCCCTACGATCTTAATACCATCTACCTCTTTTGCCTTCTTTACAAAACTAAGAAAATCATCAGGCAAAATACCCTCTCTCCTATCTCCCACATCTACCATAAGGATAACTTTATGAATTACTCCATACCTCTTAGAAGCCTGACCAAGGGCCCCAATGACTTCTAGTTCACTATTTAGACTTATATCGGTAAAACTTACTACATCCTCTATTTCACTTAACATGGGGAGACGAAGGAGGACATAGGAAAGATGTGGATATACCTGTTTGGCCTTTTTTATATTAAGTATACGAGAATCGCCTATATACTTTATCCCTTGAGAAGAGATAGCGCCTACTATTTTAGGATGAGAGGTAGTACCTTTTGTTACGGCAATTGTAGAGATACCATGGGATGCAAGAAAATTACGAATAAGCTTTGCATTATGCTTTATCAATGAAAGATTTGTAACAAGTCGAGGATAATAAGCCATTTGAAGAAAGGAAGGGAGGTAAACCCTCCCAACCAAATCTATCTCTTGGAGAACTGGAACCTGGCCCTTGCTCCCCTTTGTCCATACTTCTTTCTCTCTTTCATTCTTGGATCACGGGTGAGAAATCCTGCCTTTTTAAGTATAGGCCTAAAATCTGGATTTACCTGGAGCAAAGCCCTGGAAATACCATGTTTTATAGCACCTGCCTGCCCTGAATATCCACCCCCTCTTACACGAGCTATCACATCGTACTTACCTAATGTTTCAGTAAGCACAAGGGGTTGTTCGATTATCATCTTTAAAATTTTTCGGCCAAAATAAGTAGAGAAATCTCTATTATTAATAATTATCTTACCTGTGCCTGGCACAAGTCTCACACGCGCGGTAGATGTTTTTCTTCTTCCCGTTCCATAAAAAACAGATGGCATATCTTACCTCCCTTATTTAATCAATTCAGGCATCTGAGCCTTGTGAGGATGTTCTGACCCTTTATAAACTTTCAATTTCTTAAGCATCTTTCTCCCTAAAGAGTTATGGGGGATCATTCCCTTTACAGCCATTCTTATTATCCTCTCAGGGAACCTCTCCTTTAGCTTCTTATAAGGTATAGCCTTAATTCCTCCCGGATATCCACTATGCTTATAATAGATCTTTTTTTCTTCTTTGCTGCCCGTAAGAATTACCTTATCAGCATTTATTACTACTACATAATCCCCTGTATCCATAAATGGGGTATATATAGGCTTATGCTTTCCCCTTAATATAGTAGCAATTTGGGTAGCAATTCTTCCAAGTGGTTTACCGGAAGCATCAATTACATACCATTTCCTTTCGATATCCTCTTTTTTTGGTACATATGTTTTCATGTAGCACACTCCTCCCTACTTTATATGTAAAATAGTTGCAGTCAATTTAAAAATTTCAAAAGCAATTTAAATTTTAATACACTCCCGTATAAATGTCAAGTAAAATTATTCAAATTTTTATATTTTTTATAATAAATAAACTCACCCATTAAAAAACCTTGAACACATCTTTATCTAATGACCTATACTGTATGGCCTCTGAAATAGCATATTCATCTATTATATCTTTTTTAGAAAGATCAGAAATAGTCCTTGCAACTTTTAATATACTTGTATATGCCCGCCCACTCAGACCAAGTTTAGAAAATGCATCTTTTAAAAGCAACTTCGCCCCTTGAGTAATATTACAAAACTTATCTATTAGTCCTCCACGAAGATCGGAATTTAAAGAAATACCTTGTATATCTTTATATCTTTCCTCTTGAATTTTTCGTGTTTTTATCACTCTTTCTCTTATTTTTTCTGAAGACTCTGTTTTATCCTCTCCTGGAAATCCCGAAATTTCTTCATATGTAAGTCTTGGTACATCTATGTGGATATCTATCCTATCCATTATAGGACCTGAAAGTTTAGACCTATATCGTATTATTTGGGAAGGAGTACAGGTACACTCCCTTAAGCTATCCCCATAGTAGCCACAAGGGCA
>CAYWXH010000007.1:14219-49500 GCA_964462295.1 uncultured Atribacterota bacterium | reverse complement strand
ATCATCATCTGGGGGAAAAACTCCTGTATCAGAATAGTACATAAGGGCTGCAGTCTTTATAGCATTGACATCCCCTAGCACCTTTGCTATTTTAGATTTCTCAATTGCCCTAAAGGCATTTGGTGCAATTATTGCAGCAAGAATGCCTATTATGGCAATAACTACAAGAAGTTCAATCAAAGTAAAGCCTCTTTCTCTCATTTTTACCCCCTAGTATTTTAATTTATTTTAAAAATCGGATCAAAATTGTTTAATATTTAAATACCCAGAACATGAAAAAATGGGACATAAAAAATTTTTAATTCATTTATAACATAAAATTCAAAAATAATACTATTAAAATATGGCAATTTTTCTTTATTTATCCCTTGACATCTAACAATTTAGGTGATAGAATACAAATGAAATGAGGGGCGAAAGCCCCTCCCCCCTCCTCATTTAATCTTCTCTATCTATCTAAAGATTTCCCCAGATTAGGTATTGACATATGAAGATTTTTAAATTATAATCAGGTAGATATTGGGGCTGTGGCGCAGTTGGGAGCGCGTCTCCTTGGCGTGGAGAAGGTCGCGGGTTCGACTCCCGCCAGCTCCACTTACATAAACCGCTCAATAAAGAAACCTAACCTCGTCTCGTACGAGACGAGGTTTTTTTCTAATAACCTCAAATAAATAGGGGGAAGATATGGAAAAGAAGGAAAAAATAGAAGAAAAAGAGTACAATTTTAAAGAAATTGAAGAAAAATGGCTCAAAATTTGGAATGAAAAGGACTTTTTCAAAACAAGACAAGACCCTAGCAAAGAAAAATATTATGTCCTTGAGATGTTCCCATACCCCTCGGGAGACCCACATATGGGGCATCTTAAAAATTATGTCATAGGTGATGTAGTTGCAAGATATAAGATAAGAAATGGTTTTAATGTACTTCACCCTATGGGATGGGACTCCTTCGGACTGCCTGCAGAAAATGCCGCTATAGAGCATAATATACATCCACATATATGGACAAAGAAAAATATAGAGAAAATGAAATCTATGCTCAATCGTATAGGGATAACCTATGACTGGGATAGAGAGGTTACAACATGTGAACCTGACTATTATAAATGGACCCAGTGGTTATTTCTAAAACTCTACGAAAAAGGGCTTGCATATAAGAAAAAGGCACCTGTAAACTGGTGTCCCCATTGTAAAACAGTACTTGCAAACGAACAAGTTATAGATGGAAAATGTGAACGCTGTGGGACAGAAGTAACAAAAAAAGAGCTCTCACAGTGGTTTTTTAAAATTACAGATTATGCACAAAGGCTCTTGGATGATATAGGACTCTTAAGTGGATGGCCGAAAAAGGTCCTTACTATGCAAAAAAATTGGATAGGAAGAAGTGAGGGCGCAGAAGTAGTGTTTGAAATAAAAGATCTGAAAGAAAAAGTCACAGTATTTACAACAAGACCTGATACACTTTTTGGGGTTACATTCTTTGCACTTGCCCCTGAACACCCACTGGTAGATAAGATACTAAAAGAAAGTCCCTATAAAAAGCAGATAGAAAAACTAAGAGAAAGGGTTAAAAAGAAAAAAGATATAGAAAGGGTAGCAGAGGGTGCGGAAAAAGAAGGTGTACCTACAGGTTTTTATGCCATAAATCCCATAAATGGTGATGAAGTACCTGTATGGATTGCAGATTATATACTTATAGAATATGGGACAGGTGCCATAATGGGTGTACCTGCACACGATCATAGAGATTTTGAATTTGCAAAAAAGTATGATATCCCTATAAGACAGGTCATAAAACCGATAGAAGGAGAAGATCCATTACCTGATGCACCATTTGAAGAAAAGGGTATAATGATAAACTCTGGTCCATATAGTGGCCTCTTAAGTGAAGAAGGTACAGAGAAAATTATAAAAGAACTTGAAAAAAAAGATATTGGAAAGAGAAAGGTAAATTATAGGTTAAGGGATTGGCTTATTTCCAGACAGAGATATTGGGGAGCTCCTATTCCAATAATACATTGTGAAAAGTGTGGTATAGTCCCTGTTCCGGAAAAAGACTTACCTGTGTTACTTCCTGAGGATGTGGATTTCTTGCCACAGGGAAAACCACCCCTTGCTACAAATGACAAGTTTATAAACACTACATGCCCTAAATGTGGAGGACCTGCAAAAAGGGAACCCGAAACAATGGATACCTTTGTAGATAGTTCATGGTATTATCTTAGATACGCATCTCCACATGAAGAGGATAAACCCTTTGACAAAAAGGATGTAAATTATTGGCTTCCTGTAGATCAGTATATAGGTGGCGTAGAGCATGCAATACTACACCTTATGTATTCCCGTTTTATAACAAAGGCGCTTTATGATATGGGGTATGTAAATTTCGTAGAACCATTTAAGAATCTCTTTACCCAGGGTATGATTACAAAAGATGGTGCAAAGATGTCTAAATCTAAAGGGAATACGGTAAGTCCTGGCACCATTATAGAGAAATATGGTGCAGACACGGCAAGGGTTATGATACTGTTTGCAGGACCACCCGAACTTGATATGGAGTGGAGTGACCAAGGGGTAGAAGGTGCATTTCGTTTCCTAAATAGGGTATGGAGGCTATATACTACAAATATACCATATATAAAAGATATTTCTGGGAGAGAAGTATCTCAAGAAGAGCTTTCAAAAGAGGGGAAAGACCTAAGAAGAAAATTACATAAGACAATAAAGAAAGTAACAGAAGATATTGAAGGAAGATTCCATTTCAATACTGCAATAAGTAGTATTATGGAGCTTATTAATACCTTATATAAGTTTGAGGCTCAAAAGGCAAATGAGGCAGATCTTGTTATACTAAGAGAGGCACTTGATACAATATTGTCACTTCTTAATCCATTTGCCCCTCATATAACTGAAGAGCTTTGGGAGATGATGGGGCACAAAGAGCCTCTCTATTTTGAAAAATGGCCTATACATAATGAAAAATATATGGAAGAGGAGATATATATAATTGCTGTTCAGGTCAATGGCAAGGTGAGGGCAAAGGTAAGTGTTGAGGCAGATAAAACAGATCAAGAGGTAAAAGAAGCCATTTTAAACGATGAAAAAATAAAAAAATGGATAGAAGGAAAAGATATAAAGAAATTTATACTTGTAAAGAGGAAAGTCGCAAATATAGTAGTTTAAACTTTAAGGAGGGCCTATCATGGCATATGATATGAATGTATTTATCGGGATTGGACGTCTTGTAAATGATCCAGAAATAAGGGATCTAGGTGGGACAAAAGTATGTAGATTTAGGATTGCTATAAATCGTTCATACAATGATAGAAATGGAAACCCTGTAGAGGCTACCACATTCATTACTGTATCCACATGGGGAAAACAGGCGGAAACCTGTTACAAATTTCTTAGAAAGGGAAGAAGGGTAGCTGTAAATGGGGAATTACGCTCTAGCAATTGGGAAGACCAAAGTGGAAATAAACGCACATCTTATGAGATAAGCGCAAGAAGTGTTCAATTCCTTGATACAAAAGGGACTACCTCTGAGATACCAGGACAAGAGTTAGATGCAGATTTCTCAGATCTAGATTCCGATGACCTCTTTCCCCCTGTAAATGATAATCCTTTTTAATTTTAGCAAAAAAATTAAAAGAAGGGGTAGACAAACCCCTTCTTTTCTGCTATAATAAGTCATGTCGACAGGGTGGGTAGCTCAGTTGGGAGAGCACTAGCCTTACAAGCTAGGGGTCACAGGTTCAAGTCCTGTTCCACCCATAAGGGGTCGTGGTGTAGTTGGTTAACACACCTGCCTGTCACGCAGGAGATCGCGAGTTCGAGTCTCGTCGACCCCGTTCCTTCTCAGATTTGAAAAGGCCGAGATAGCTCAGTAGGTAGAGCAGAGGACTGAAAATCCTCGTGTCCCTGGTTCGATTCCAGGTCTCGGCATAAATGCGGGAATAGCTCAGTTGGTAGAGCGCGACCTTGCCAAGGTCGAAGTCGCGGGTTCGAGTCCCGTTTCCCGCTTATTTTTTTATGTGGCGGCATAGCCAAGCGGTAAGGCAGGGGTCTGCAAAATCCCGATTCTCCGGTTCGAATCCGGATGCCGCCTTCTTTTTCCTACAATATCTCTCTCCGCATTAAAGCCTTTATTACCAATGAAAATACTATCGTATCCAGTATCGCCCTAATTATATATGCAGGGAGTATTGCCTTAAGGGGTATGTTAAAGAGGGTATGTAGAAAGTAAGGAAGCAAAACAACAGTTGTGATAATTTCTTCTACTCCGATAACTACCAAAAGCAAAAAAATGGATAAATCATGGCTTCTCTTATAACTATTATAAAGAAATAGTCCAGGGATAAAACCAACTAACGCAGCATTTAAAGTAAAGTGGGGCATATATGGACCAAGGGGAGAGATCATATATCCTATAATATCAGCGAGTGCACCTACAATAGCCCCGCTTACTGGTCCAAAGAGAATTCCTGAGAGGATAATTGTAAAACTTCCAAACCCAATCCTTACACCTTCTATCCCCATAAATATCATCTTAAAACTTAAAAACCTGGATAGAACTACAGATATTGCTATAAATAAAGCCATTTTAGTAATTGTAGTTGTAGAAAACTTCACAATAGGTCCTCCTTTCCACAATATTTGGAATAATAGTTATTGCAATCTGTAGGATCTTTCATCTGAGCACTTATCTTTTCTTTTATTATATTTCCTATCATTCCTCTACCTGTCCCAAGAAAAAAGGCATAGTGAAGATGAAGACACTTTACCTTCTTAAGATTTGTTACTCCCCCTATACCTCGTTTAAAAAAGAATATACCATAAGGGTCTAAAACCCTCAGAAAAGAGAAAAAATTATTTTTTACAATCATACACCTTTTCTGGTCTTTGAGAAACTCCTTTTGCATCCAGATAGAATTTTCTATTTTTGTCTCCAAATACTTTATAAGACCTGTGTTTTCTAATTTAGAGATCTCATAATGAAGATAGGGACATGTTAGCCAAAAAATAGTAGGAAACCAAATTTTGCCATCTCGTGTAGGAAGATTAAGAACTACCTGAGGAAATCCCCTACTACACCTCTTTACTACTTTTACTATAGGTTGTAGGGTCTTCCTATTTAGTTGAAATCTTAAAATTTTTCTATCTTTTTCCTCTTGTTTTTCTATTTCGTGCATTCCTTATTTTAGAAATTTTGTCTTCACTATCTTTTAGAAATTTATCAAGCTTGTCTTCAAAAGCCGGTTTTATCTCTTCTTCTATCTTCTTAGGCTTGGTATGGGCCTTATTATTATCAAGGATCATGGAAAGGCTCACCTTTCCATTTTCATCTATTCCTATAACTACTACATCTACCTCTTGACCTTCTTTCACATGATCTGAAACATTTTTTACATAACCCTCTGCAATTTTTGAAATGTGCACAAGCCCCCATTTCCCCTTTTCTATCTCCACAAAGGCCCCATAATTCGTAATTTTTACTATCTTTCCATGTATCCTATCACCTACTTTCATTATCTCCTCCGTTTAACGCATACGAGGGAGGAATAGAATCTCACCTGGCTTAACAAGTCCTAATTCCTCCCTCGCCACTTTTTCTATATAAGAAGGGACCTTAAGCAATTTTACTTCTTTTTTGAGTTGATTATTTTCCTTTTTTAGTCTTTCAATCTTTTGCTGTATTTCAATTACATTTTCCTTTGCCCTAACTACTTTTATATACCGTGTAGAAAAAAGGAAAATAATCCCAAATATGAATGCCAATATCAAAAGAGAAACTATGGGAATAAGGGCCCTTCTCATTTAATCCTCTTTTTTATCTTTTTATTTTAAAGGCTTTCTTTCCAAGAAATACCGCACTCTCACCCAATTCTTCTTCAATCCTAAGAAGCTGATTGTACTTTGCAATTCTCTCACTTCTACATAAAGAACCTGTCTTTATCTGTCCACCATTTACAGCAACAACAAGGTCAGCAATGGTTGTATCTTCAGTTTCTCCAGAGCGATGAGAGATGACAGTTGTAAATCCTGCCCCTTTTGCAAGTTCTATCGTATCAAGTGTTTCTGTAAGTGTACCAATCTGATTAAGTTTTATAAGTATAGAATTGGCAGCACCTATCTCTATTCCTTTGGACAAACGAGTAATATTTGTAACAAAGATATCATCTCCTACAAGTTGAATCTTTCCACCTAGTCTCTCTGTCATCTTTACCCATCCATCCCAATCATCTTCCGAAAGACCATCCTCTATAGATATAATCGGAAATCTTTCTATAAGTTCTTCATAAAAATCTATCATTTCCTCAGATGTTCTTACTGCACCCTCTCTTTTCAAAACATATTTCCCGTCTTCGTAAAACTCACTGGATGCAGGGTCAAGTGCAATATATACATCCTCCCCAGGTTTGTATCCTGCCTTTTCTATGGCTTCAACTATAACCTCAAGTGCCTCTTCAGAATTTTTAAGACCAGGGGCAAATCCGCCTTCATCTCCTACCCCTACATTATAGCCCTTTTCTTTAAGTACAGTCTTTAAATTATGGAATACTTCAGAACCCATCCTTAAACTCTCGGCGAAATTAGGACCAATAGGTGCAATCATAAATTCTTGAAGATCTACACCACTATCTGCATGTTTTCCACCATTTAAAATATTCATAAGAGGTACAGGTAATACCTTGGCATTGGTGCCACCGATATATCTATAAAGGGGTAGACCCAACTCAGCTGCTGATGCCTTTGCCACGGCCAAAGAAACACCTAATATGGCATTTGCACCAAGTCTTGCCTTATTTGGCGTGCCATCCATCTCTATCATCTTTTTATCTATATAGACCTGATCGAGGGATTCTTCACCTATAAGCTCATTAGCTATGATATCATTCACATTGGAAACAGCCTTTTTAACACCCTTTCCAAGGTATCGAGATTTATCATTATCTCTTAATTCTACTGCCTCATATGTACCTGTTGATGCACCAGATGGGACAATAGCCCTTCCCATTGCACCACTTTCTAATACTACTTCTACCTCTACTGTGGGATTTCCACGAGAATCAAGTACTTCTCTTGCATGAATGTCAATTATACCTGACATAGTACACCTCCTTCTATTTTAATGAAATAGATAAAATACAAAATTGTCTTTCTCCATTATATCACTTATTTTTATATCTGGACTAAAAAATATGGGTTCTCTAAGTATATTATTAGGTCCATCTAATAGAGGAAAATAAAGAGAGGGAGGATAAAAGATAAAATTTTTAGATCTCATCATTATATTCATTTTCTTCTATCCTCAAAATCCTATAAAGTGTATCTGCTTCACTTTTTCTTACACTTCCTTCAGGTACATTTAATACCTCAAATATCACCTTTCTCCTTTTAAAGTTAATAGTAACTATCTGACCAACTTTAATACTGGTACTTGCCTTTGCCACTCTATTGTCTATATAGATCTTTCCTTCATCACAGAGTTCCTTTGCCTGTGTCCTTCTTTTTAGAATCCTTGTAAGTTTTAAATACTTATCGAGCCTCATTCCCCTTTATCGCTTAAGTCTTCCTTATCCTTTTCTCTTCGCAGATGAGGAAAGAGTATTACCTCTCTTATAGAGGGAGAATCTGTGACAATCATAACCAATCTATCTATTCCAATACCCAATCCAGCAGTAGGGGGCATTCCATATTCCAATGCCTCTATGTAATCATAATCTATCTCATGGGCCTCTACATCACCCTTTTTCTTCTCTTCTTGCTGTTTCAAAAATCTTTGTAATTGGTCTTCTGGGTCATTAAGCTCAGAGTATGCATTTCCTACCTCTTGACCAGCTATAAACAGTTCAAATCTCTCTGCAAATTCAGGATTTCCCCTCTTTTTCTTAGAAAGTGGAGAAATCTCTGTGGGATAATCCATAACAAAGGTTGGTTGAATAAAATTATCCTCTGCATATGTTTCAAAAAGTTCTTTAAGGACTTTATACTTTGTCACTCCACCTACTATTTCCATATCAAGCTTATCAGGGAGTGATAAGATCTCCTCATCTGACATTTCAGAAACTTTATATCCAGAGTATTCTTCGATTGCCTCGATAAAGGTTATTCTCTTCCACGGGAGGGAAAAGTCAAGTTCATGTTCCTGATATGTAAGCTTGGTTCCTAGGCCTAATCTTTCAAGTATGGCAACTATCATTTCTTCTGTAAATTTCATCATCCCAATATAGTCATTGTATGCCTCATATAGTTCCATCATAGTAAATTCTGGATTATGCCTTATAGAAATGCCTTCATTTCTAAAATTTTTATTTATTTCATATACCTTTTCAAGTCCACCTACGATAAGTCTTTTAAGATAAAGCTCAGGGGCAATTCTTAGATACATCTCCATATCAAGTGCATTATGATAAGTTTTAAAAGGTTTAGCCATAGCCCCACCATAAAGGGGTTGTAAAATAGGTGTCTCTACTTCTAAAAAATCGTGTTCATCTAGGAAATCTCTCATATAGTGGATCAACTTACTTCTTAGAATAAAGATCTCTCTGGCACGAGGATTTACGATAAGGTCAAGGTAGCGTTTTCTGTACCTTGTTTCTACATCACGGAGACCATGCCACTTCTCAGGAAGAGGCCTTATAGACTTGGAAAGGAGGGTAAGCTCTTTTACTAAAATAGTTAGCTCCCCTGTCCTTGTCTTAAAAATATAGCCTTTGACCCCTATGATATCTCCTACATTTAACCTTTTAAAAAGATTGTATGAAAAATCCCCAACCTCATTTTTCTTTATATATAATTGAATAGTCCCAGAGATATCTGAAATATGAGCAAAACTTGCCTTTCCATGTCGTCTTATAGCCATTAAACGACCTGCTATAGATACATAATCTTCAATAAGTTCATCAACTTTTATATCTTTATATTTCTCATGTATTTCATTTATATAACTATCTCTATCATACTTATAGGCATATGGTTCTATACCTTCTTCCCTTAGTTTTTTTATCTCTTCCTTTGCTGTTTCTAAAATCTGTACTCCTCTTTCTCCACCAGGCACTTCTACCTCCTATTCAACCTTAAGAATTTTATATTTTGCAAGTCCTGCAGGAACTTTTACGCTTATCACCTCACCTCTCTTTTTACCCAGTAAAGCCTTCCCTAAAGGAGAATTTCTTGATATCTTTCCAGAGAGAGGGTCTGTTTCAGGTGACCCTACAATAGTAAATTCTAATGTGGTTTTAGTCTTCATATCCTTTATTTTTACTTTACTTCCTACAGAAACTACACCATCTTTCTTTTTGCCATCCTCTATTAATTCATAATTTTCTAAAATCTTTTCAATGGAAAGTATTCTACCTTCTACGAAAGCCTGTCTATCCTTTGCAGCAGCATATTCAGCATTTTCACTTAAATCTCCAAATGCAAGGGCCTCTTGTATCTTCTGAGCCACTTCAGGTCTCTCTACCTCTTTAAGATATTTGAGTTCTTTTTGCAATTTTTCCAGTCCCTCACGTGTAAGCATTACTTTTTCATCCTTCATACAAATCCCTCTCCTTTGAAATATTTCCTTTATATTTAGATTAAGCTTTATTATAAAAGATTCATCATAAACTGTCAATTATTTTTTGATATAGTTTCTCCACTTTCTATAAATTCTACGGTTGGAAAATCCTCAATCTTTACATCAGGGTCTATTCTCACATTTCTTCCAATCTTTATACCATTAGGGATTTTAGCACCCTTACCTACAACTGTAATACCAGTATTTAACTTATCGGGCTCCCTTTTATTAGGTGTGCTATCATTGCCGTATCCTAAATATGCCCCTTCTCCTACATATATATACTTATCTAAAATTACCCTATCAAGTACTGCCCCTTTACACACCCTGGTAAATGACATAACTATAGAATCCTTAACTATCGCTCCCTCCTCTATATATACACCTGGTGAAAGCACAGAATTTATAACTTCTCCCTCTATAATACATCCATTAGACAAAAGACTCCTCTTTACCTTAGAATTTAAAGAGAATTTAACTGGAGGTTCTTCCTCACTTCTTGTATATATAACAGAATTTGGGTCATACAAATTTAAAGGGGGCAAATCTTGCAAAAGATCCATATTTGTCTCCCAATATGATTGAATCGTCCCCACATCTCTCCAATAACCCCTAAATATATATGAATACACACGAGATTTATCTATTATAGATGGGATTATATCTTTTCCAAAATCATGAGAGGAAGAGGGGTTAGATGCATCCTCTGTAGTTATTTCTTTTAAATATGAAAAATTAAATACATAAATCCCCATAGAGGCAAGATTACTCTCGGGTTTTTTTGGCTTTTCATGGAATTTTATTACTCTTCCTTCATTATCTCTTGTAATAATTCCAAAACGACTTGCCTCCTCCCATGGGACTTCAATAGCAGAGATAGTTACATCTGCATTATGTTGGATATGAAAATCTATGATTTCATTATAATCCATCTTATAAATGTGGTCTCCAGAGAGAATAAGTACATAATCCGGGGAATATCTTTCGATAAAATCAAGATTTTGATATATTGCATCTGCTGTGCCTTTATACCAATCAAACCCCTCTCTACCTTCGTAAGGTTGTAGAATCTTAACACCCCCCGTAAGTCTATCTAAATCCCAATACTTCCCTATCCCTATATGGTCAATAAGGGAAAAGGGCCTGTATTGAGTAAGGACACCTACAGTATAAATTCCTGAATTTACACAGTTACTAAGTGCAAAATCTATTATCCTGTATTTTCCACCAAAGGGAACTGCAGGTTTTGCCCTCTTTTCGGAAAGAACACTAAGGCGTGTTCCTTGCCCCCCTGCCAAAATCATGGCAACCACATTTCTCATTTTTTATTTTCCCCCTTAAATTTACAAACACCGATCTTGACTAAACTATATTTATATAATATACTATATGGGATAAAGGCCGAAGTGGCGGAATTGGCAGACGCGCCAGGTTCAGGACCTGGTGAGCGCAAGCTTGTGCGGGTTCGAATCCCGCCTTCGGCATTTGTCAAATTAAGGTGTAGTTTTTCTATAATTTCCTTCTACCTCATTTTTAAGTTTTGTATTTTCCTCTTGAAGGCTTAGGATTTGCTCCTTTAATTTGGTGTTTTCCTCTTCCAAAGAACTAAACTGCTTTTTCAAATTTCCCAATGTCTCTTCTGTTTCTTTACAATTTGAAAGTTCTTCTTTAAGTAATGCATTTTCCTTTTTCAGCATAGCAATTTGCCCTTTAAGATTATCTAACTCCTTATTTAGATCTTTTAAGGACTTCCTGTAGCCTTCAAGTTCTTCTAATCTTTTACCAAGTTCTGAAGATACACCCTTAAAGTATTTGTTGAGTTTCTCAATTTTAGTCTCATAAGAAGAGGTTTTTTCTCTAAATATCTCCTTAAAATTGGCAATCTCTTTGATCTTTTCCATAAGCTTCTGATTTAGCTTATCAATTACCTTTTCTATATTATTTGCTTCATTTTTTCTCTGGACTATCTCTTCCTTTAAAGACTGAATGGTTTTGTCCTTATCAGACAATGTTTTTTTAAGTTCTTCTATTTTACTATCTTTCTTAGAAAGTGTAGTAGTTAAATTCTCTACCTTCTTCTTCTCTTTACTAAGTTTCTCATTTAGATTTTTTATATTTTCGTCCTTTTGAGCAACCTCTGTCTTTAGGGCTATAAGTTCCTGCTCCCTTTGAGTAAGGGTATTATTTACATCTTTTAGCTCTTTAGTAATTTCTTGTAATTTTGCCGTAAGTTCTTTTTCTCTTGCCTTTTCTTTCTCCAAAGCAGTTTCAACTTTATCAAGCTTTTCTTTATAGGTTGCGATACTCTTTTCAAGTTCTTTTAAGCTCTCATTTTTTTTCTCAAGTGCACGATTAAGTGATGCTATGTCTGCCTCTTTTTCTTTTACCAACTCTTTGTTCTTTTCAAGATCACCCTTTACCTGAGTCAACTCATTCCTTACTGTTTCAAGTTTATTATTCCAATCTTTTTCAATTTTTGCAATCTTTGCATTTGAAAAGATTGCCATTGCAGCCATACCAAGAATAAAGGCAACAAGTACTATTAAAACCCAATGATAAGTCTTCATTCCCCTATCCTCCTTTTATCTTATTTTTTATTAAGTTTACGTTTTGCCACTTTTATAAGATATAAAATCTTTTTATCATTTGGATCTACCTCAAGACCCTGTTTTAAATAATTTAGAGCCCCTTTATAATTTCCTCTTTCTATTTCTATTCTCCCAAGCCAATAGTATGTATCCATAAACTTGTAATTTAACTCCATAGCCTTATTCATATAATCAATGGCAAGGTCTATATCTCCCCTCTTGTATGCCAAATATCCTTTTTCAAAGTAGTCATATGCCTCTTTTCCATATTTTAAAGCCTTCTCAACCTTTTCTTTAAAATATTTTGCACTCTTATAATTTGCATTAAGAGATATTACTATATTCCATTCATTTTCAGCCTCTTTTAGTTTTCCTAGATCATAGTATGTACGGGCAAGCCAGTAATGTGCCTTTATATTTTTTGGATTATAGGAGGTAGACTCTTGAAGATAAGAGATTGCAACATCTTTTCTCCCCTTTTCATAAAAAGAGTAAGCCAAGTTAAAGTATGCAGTGGATATAAATTTTGCAACCTTTTTTTTCTCATAGTCATTGGCAAGATTAACATAAAAAGACCATGCCCTTACCTCTTCTGAGTACCACTTTGTTTCTTTAAATGCAAGGGCAAGTTCTCTATATGCCTCTTTGAAATTTGGTGCTACTTTCACTGCCTCTCTTAAGTAATTGATAGCAATTTTCCACGGGGCCTGTGAAGGATAGCTCGAATTTTTATAAGTCTCTTCCCCTATATATTTATAATAAACACCTCTGTAATATGCCATAAGGGCATCTTCTGGGTACACAGGAAGTTCTACTGCCTTAAGGTGAAGCTTTGCCATTATAAAGTTAGAAAGGGCATTTCGGATAGAGAGAGGGGCATGGGGATTTCCAATTATCAGAGAAGAAGTATCATTACTGCCGTTTTTTCGTATAATATCTACAGTAAGGACAATACCCCCTTTTATGCTTGAAAATCTTCCACTTATATTTACATCTTTTACAGAGGAAGAAAACTCTACATCATAATTTGGAAACAGAGTATCATATATTATTTGAGGAAAGGCAAGATTTAACCAATCAAAATCATCATTTTTAGTAAGATTTTGAAATGGTCTATATATGTTTATACCTAAAGAAAAAGAAACTGTAGAAAGAAAAAGGGAAAAAACTAAAGCCACAAAAAAAATTGTATATAAACTCTTCCTTTTCATTACAAATCACCCCTTTGGTTTTTAGCATTTATTTAAGTATAACAGAAAAAAATGCCTAAATCAATAGGATCTATCGAACTTTTTTTCAAAAAAATAAGGGCTAGGATAAATATCCCAGCCCTTTGAATTTACCTTTAATAAAATACAAAAATTACTCTACTGTGATAGAACCAGTAGGACAAGCATCTGCTGCCTCTTGTGCGCAATCTGCTCCCTCTGGCTTTAAAACTTTTGCCTTTCCATCATCACCCATCTTAAAAACTTCTGGACAAATGCTTTCACAAACTCCACAACCTATACAGGTTTCCTCATCAACTTTCACTACCATTTATATACCTCCTTATAAGGGAATAATTAATTACCACACCTATATGATATCACATTTTCAGATTTTTTTCTACCTTAGTCTCTGATTTTTTATCGAGTTTTTACAATCTCTTTCCATGCATCTCTTATAGGCTCTAGGATCTCTATCACCTCATCAACAATAGATTCATCCTTTTTTGCATTTGCCTCTACAAGTCTCCAATAGGCATAGTCATACAACATGGAAAGATTTTTTGCAATCTCCCCACCCTTTTCATAATCCAATGCCGAAAGAAGGGCTTCAATAATATCCTCTGCTCTAATTATATATTTGTGGGCATCTTCTATATTTTTCTCTCGTAAGGAAAGCTTTGCATGGCGTAGAAATCTTACAAGTCCATTATAAAGCATCAAGATAAGCTCACCTGGAGAAGAGGTATTTACTGCAGCCTTTTTATATTCATTAAATGCTTGTTGATATGTTGCCGGTGAATACATAATTCGTGACCTCCTTGTCCGATATATTCATCCCTTTATTAATTTATCGGCCCTTCTACATAATCTTTTAATATTTTTGCAATTTCTATCCACTCATCTAATACAGGCGAGAGTTCGTCCTTTAAAAGGGTGGCAATTTTTGCATCATCCTTTTTTTCAAATGCTACAAGTAGGCTATTCATAACTCTTTCAAAATATGAAAAGGCACTTGAGACATTACTATCCTTGTAATTTATTTCACTATAATTCATACCTGTAACTGGAGGTAAGGTTTTTAAAAGCTTTACAAACCAATTTATCCCATCAATTACCTTGGCAAAAAGTGCATATCCCTTCTCATATTCGCCAACAGATAAAAGTTTAGCGACAGTTTCTGTACCTTCTTTAAGTTTTGGAAGATACTCTATAAGCTCTTCCAAGGCCTCTATAGAAAGCTCTCTGGGATTTGCCGTATCAAGTAAAATTTGTTCTACCTTTTCAGGGGATAGGGAGAGAATTCTATCCTTATTTTCGTCATCTATAACTTCTCCGTTAACTGATATCCTTGTAAAAACTTTCCCTTCTTTTGATACAAATTCCTCTATCTTTTTTAAGATTGTTTCTACATTTTTGGATTCATCTTCTGAGAAATCAAAAACCTTTTCTTCTCTGTCAATAAATATTCTCAATTCTTAACCTCCTTTATTCATTCCTGCAAATTGTTGTGCAAGCCATGCACTCATACTATTCATCTGGGCCACCATCTGCTCCATTGTTCCAAATTTTTTCCAATAATCGGCCTCTATCTTTTTTAATCTCTCTTGCCAATTAGTGATTTCTACATTTAGCCTTTTTACCTCAGAATTTATTGCATTTTCTCTAGATCGAATAATTCCGTCTAAACTTGTTACAGAGCCTATATAGTCTTTTAGTTTTCTTGCTGCACCATCGGTCCCTGTATCAAACAGTTGAGCCACACCCTCTGGGTTTTTAGCAAGTACCTCTCTTAATTTTGCCTCATCAAGTTCAAGATGACCCTTCTTTGCAGCTTCTATACCTATATCAGTAGAATCCCATGCCCCTGTATCAATTCCTATCTGAAACAACATATTAAGGTCTTCAGGTAAACCCTCAACCTTGTCTGATACCATTTTTCTTATATTTTCCAGTGTTAATCTTAGTGTAGTATCACTCCTTAGGATACCTATTTTTTTATCATCATTAGTAAGGGGTTTTTTCAAAGGTACTTCATTTAATCTCTCATTTAAAAGGTCCACTGTAGAATTATACTTCTCTATAAAGTCCTTTACGGCATCTACAGCCTTATCAATATCTGCACTTACAGTAACTGTAGATGTTCCTGTTCCCTTTAAATTGAGTGTAAGGTTTGGGATCACATCTGTTACTGTATTTGTAGGAGAAGTAATGGGATTTCCCCCGTTAAATCCCTCAATTGTAAACTCAGCAGAATCTCCTATATCTTGTGTAGCGTTAGTTACCCGCATTACATCTAAAAAATTAGAAGTATCAGCAGGACTCCCAAAGGATATAGCAGTAGGGCCCTCTATCTTGCTCTTTATCACTAGCTTATCCTCAATGGTATCATAATATGCAAAGACATTAGCCTCAGAATTATTGATCTTATTAATAACTGAATTTAGAGTATCAGTATCTTTTGAAACCTCAATACTTACCCCATTTATAGTAAAAGAGCCATCTGTCAAGGCGGTACCATAGGAAAAATTAAGATCCTTAAGGTAACTTCCGGGATTTACTGCACCCAAATGCGTAGTACTTGTCAGGGTCTCCCCAGGATCTACCCCATTTAGATATACAGATGACCAAAAATTACTCGTATCCCCTTGGGCTCCTACCTGAATTGTATGACCTGAATAGTTTAATACAAAGGTATCATTGGTAGTATCATAACTTGCTATATTAACACCTACAGCATTATTTATATTGGCAACTACATCATCTATACTGTCTGTAGATGTATTTACAAATACTTCATATGTAGTCCCATCTACAGAGAGACTTATTGTCCCTGTGGTAGGTTGAATACGAAAATTTACATTGTCAAGGGGGACTGTTTCATCAATATTTGCACCGATAGAATCCTCACTCTTTACAGATGTCGGTGTAGCAAGTCTGTTAACGGTAATCTTATATGAACCTATCAAGGCCTCTGCCCCAGCCTTTGCAGTAACCACACTCTCACTTGTTGATGATGTAAGTTTCCCTAAAAAGGTAGATTCAAGAGTAAGCTTAGACACAGAATTATACAAGGTCAAAAGTGATGAATTTATCTCCTCTAATGCCTCTTTTTTGAGCTCATAGGTACTTTTTCGCTCCTCGAGCCTGTCAAGGGGTTGTCGCTCTACTTTCATGAGCTCTTCTATGATACTTTTTGTATCAAGCCCTGATGCAAGTCCTCCTATCTGCAGTGTTCCAGACATATCAATCACCCCCTTGCATCATATCTTCTCATCAACGAGGAGACCCACCATTTCTAACATTCTCGTTACCATATCTAAGACCTTCTTTGGGGGTATCTCTTTTATTACTTTATTTGTTCTTGCATCATAGATCTTTACCATTATATCATTGGTAGGTTTATATACTTCAAATCTAAGCTGGATGTCAAAAGCCTTCATGGTATCATTAAGTTTTTTTACCACCTCATCGATATTTAAGGTCTTTTCTTTCTCTTTTATGAGCTCTAATCCAGACTTTAGCCCATCTTTTTGGTTAGAAATCCGATCCGGTCCAGTCCCTTGGACACTCTTATCACCACTCCCTGGCTTCTCAGGGCGAGGTGAAACAGCTGTGACATCTTGAACTTGAGGATAATCCGGTCTTGTCACATTTGTCTCAATCCTCATCTAACTCACCTCCTCCCTTATAATAAAGAATCGGATAATTTAAAAATTTTTTTAGGTAAAAAATTTATCTACTATTTTTAAAAATTCTTCCTCATCAAGAATCTTCACCCCAAGCTTTTTTGCCTTTTCATATTTACTTCCTGGATTTTCCCCTACTACAACATATGTAGTTTTTTTACTTACACTATTTGAAACCTCTGCTCCCATATTTTCAACTATCTTTTTTGCCTCATCTCGTGTATATTTTGAAAGTGTCCCTGTAAATACTATCTTTGCTCCCTTAAAGGGGTTATCCCTTATCTCTTTTTCGTAGGAAAGTCTTTTTGTATTTACCCCTGCCTTTTCTAATTTTTCTATAACTTTTAAATTATTCTCTTCTTCGAAAAATTCAACTATACTCTCTGCAGTTTTTGGACCTATCTCAGGAATAGAAAGAAAATCTTCCACTTTTGCCTTCATAATTTCATGAAGTGAAGAAAAATGAGAGGTTATAATCTGTGCAGTTTTCAAACCTACAAATCTTATACCCAAGGCATATAACAACCTATACAAATCATTTTGCTTACTCTTTTCTATCTCTTCTAATAGATTATCAACTGACTTTTCTCCCATTCTTTCAAGTTTTATAAGTTTTTCCCTATCAAGATAGTAAAGGTCTGCCACATCTTTTACAAAACCATCATCTACAAGTTTATCTATAAGCTTTTCCCCAAGCCCTTCTATATTCATCGCATCTCGAGAGGCAAAATGTCTAAGAGAACCTTTAAGTTGTGCAGGACAAGACATACCAGCTATACACCTTGCTACTACCTCTCCAGGGGGTCTTACTACCTTTGAGCCACATACAGGACAGCGAGTAGGCATTACAAAAATACGCTCACTACCTGTTCGCGCCTCTTTTATTACCTTGACAATCTCAGGAATTACAGCACCTTTCTTTTCTACAAGTACTTTATCCCCTATACGGATATCCTTTCTCTTTATCTCATCTTCATTATGAAGGGTGGCCCGTTTCACAATAGATCCATCTATCTCTACAGGTTCAAGCAAGGCCACAGGTGTAAGGGCCCCTGTTCTTCCTACCTGAACAATTATGTCTAACACCCTGGTAGTGGCCTGAGTAGTAGGGAATTTAAAGGCAATTGCCCATCGTGGACTCCTTGCAGTGAATCCAAGCAACTCTCTCTGCCTTAGAGAATTTACCTTTATCACCATTCCATCTATCTCATAATTAAGCTCTTCCCTTCTCTCTTTCCATTCTTCACAATATCTGATTGCACCTTCTATAGATGTAAATAATCTTATATGGGGATTTACACGAAACCCTACTTCTTTTAAATATGATAGTACCTCCATATGTGTCTCAAAGGGTGGTGTTTCCATGTCTGGAAAGGTTGCTCTATACATAAAATTATTCAATTTTCTCTTTGCTGTAATCCTAGGGTCAAGCTGCCTTAGTGAGCCCGCTGCCGCATTTCTAGGGTTTGCAAAGAGGGGTTCTCCATTTTTTTCTCTCTCTTTGTTTAATTCTTTAAATACATCTATAGGCATATATACTTCTCCGTAGACTTCAAGATTTGGATATTTCGGATTTATAAGCAGAAGGGGGATTGATTTTATTGTCTTTATATTATGTGTAACATCCTCTCCCCTATAACCATCACCCCGGGTAGCGCCCCTAATTAATACACCGTTTTCATAGGTGAGTGCAACACCTAAACCATCTATCTTTGGCTCTACAACATATTCTATCTTTTCATTGGGAAGGAGCTTCTGAATCCTTGTATGGAAGTTTAAAAGATCCTCTCTGTTAAAGGCATTCGAAAGGCTAAGCATAGGCATTCTATGTACAACTTCAGGGAAACCAGATACAGGCTCATGTCCCACCCTCTGCGTAGGGGATGTAGGTGTTATAAATTCGGGAAATTTTTCTTCTAATTCTATAAGCTCTTTGAATAACTTATCATATTCTGCATCTGAAATTACAGGGTCATTTAACGCATAGTATCTGTAATTATGATAATTTATCTCTTCTCTTAACTCTTCAATTCTCTTTTTTGCCTCTTCCTTTGTCATAGGAAGCTCACCCTCCTATTTTTTGTAATGGAGCATATTCTGGGATTAGCCTCTTTATTCCATTTTCACCAAAGTCTATCTCCAGTAAGACTTTTGTACCAGCCTCTATTTTATTTACAACCTCCCCTAACCCCCACTTCTCATGAAGGACCTTATCTCCCGGTAAAAAAGCTAGATCCTTTGCCGTTTCTCTTTTAGGGAAAGAAACTGGCTCTATAAACTTTTTATCTCTCTCAGTGATATTTTTTACAAATCTCTTGGGTATTTCATCTAAAAACCTAGATCTTTGAGTAAAAAGGGTATTTCCATACATATTCCTTCTGAAGGCATAGGTAATATATAAAACCTCTTTTGCCCTCGTCATAGCTACATAGAAAAGTCTCCTTTCCTCTTCAAGTTCTTCAAGGCTTTCTATTGACCTTGCATGTGGGATAAGTCCTTCCTCTACACCTACAATAAATACCACCCGAAACTCAAGCCCTTTGGAGCTATGAAAAGTCATTATAGGCACTACATCCTCTGAGGTTTCCATCATATCAAGGTCTGTATAAAGTGATATCTCCTCTAAGAAAAGATACAGGTCTCCCCTCTCTTTCTTATCAAACTCCTTACATGCCCTTAAGAATTCCTCTATATTCTCAAGTCGTGTTTCATACATATCATCTTTTTTTAAGATTTCCAGATAGCCACTCTCTCTTATGACTTTATCTACTATAGGAAAGATTCTATTTCCTTCTACTTGAGGAATAATATCCTCCCTTAATTCAAATATCTTAATTAATTTGTTTTTCGTAACCCTTGCAATACCCTTTATTCCATCTATTACTTCTCTGTAGTTCTCTGTATTTACAATTTGGGAAAGATAAGGGGCAATCTTCTCAAAAGTTTTATCAGATATACCTGTAATTCTTTGAAGAGAGACAGTATCCAAAGGATTTACAATAAAACGAAGATAAGATAGCACATCTTTAATCTCTTTTCTTCTGTAAAATCCTACTCCTCCTATTATCTTAAAGGGTATTCCCCTTCTCAAAAATGCCTCTTCAAAGGCACGAGATTGAAAATTTGTACGGTAAAGTACGGCAAAATCCTTATTTGTATATTCTCCTTTACTTGTAAGATTCTCTATTTCAGATGCTACAAATTCTGCCTCATCTTGTGCATCTTTTGCCTGAAACAAAAAGATAGGGTCCCCTTTTTCTCCAACAGAAACAAGCTCTTTTTCGATTCTCCCTTTGTTATTTTTTATCAAGAATTTTGATGCCTCAATGATTGTCTGAGTAGAACGATAGTTATTTTTTAATTTAACGATATAGGCATTTGGAAAGTCCCTCTCGAAATTTAAAATATTTCTTATATTTGCACCACGAAAACTATAGATACTCTGATCAGGATCCCCCACTACAAATATATTTTTGTACCTATCTGAAAGATATTTTATAAATCTATACTGCATATCATTTATATCTTGATACTCATCTACCAAAATATATCTAAATCTCTGTTGCCATTTTGCCAAAATCTCAGGAAACTCCTCAAAAAGTCTTACACTATTCATAAGAAGGCCTGCAAAATCTACACCATTTGCATCCAATAGGAGTTCTTCATATTTTTTATAAACCTCTCCTACCTTTTTGTCATAGAAAAACCTTGCGGATGCTATAAATTCATCAGGGGATATACCCTTCATCTTGAGTCCTTCTATACGACTCTTTATTATCTTAGGAGAATATCTTTTTGGGTCAAGATTCAAAGATGACACAGCCTTTTTTAAAAGTCCGAGACTGTCTGTTTCATCAAATACCAAAAAATCCTTATTTATACCAAGATGTACACCATCTACTTTTAAAATCTTAAGACCTGTGGAATGAAATGTACCCACCCACATATCATAAAACAGGTCTCCTAAAAGTACTGATAGTCTCTCTTTCATTTCACCTGCTGCCTTATTTGTAAAGGTGACAGCAAGGATATTGTAAGGATTTATACCGTTTTCTATAAGGTAGGCAACTCTATGAGTAAGTACTCTAGTTTTACCACTTCCTGCCCCTGCTATCACAAGAATGGGACCATCTGGTGCGGTAACTGCTTTTATCTGCTCTTCATTTAGGTATTTAAGAATTTTTGAGGACCTCTTTTGCATAAGAAATAGTCTCCTTTACCACCTCTTGCATATTTTTCCCTTGAATCATACATCCTGCTGCCCGAGGATGACCTCCTCCCCCAAAATGTGCAGCAAATTTATTTGCATCTATATACCTTTTTGTCCTTATACTAAGTTTTATCCCTTTGTTTCTCTTTGCCTCTAAAAAGGATATGGCCATCTCTACATCCTCTACTGACCTTACATACTCTACCATATGATTTACATCTTCCTCTTCAAGCCCATACTCTTTAAGGGCCTCTTGGGTAATTATTATCCATCCTATTCTTCCACCAAGGGCAAATTGGGCATTGGAAAGCACAGAACCTAAAAGACGAATATATGGAATTGTATTTCTCTCAAATACCATAGATGCTACCTCTTGGGGCTTTACTCCATATCTTACAAGTTCTGCCGCCTTTTCAAATACCCTATCTGTTGTATTTGAATACCTAAAAAATCCTGTATCAGTAGCAATACCAAGATAAATTAAAAAGGCCATATCTCTATTTATCCTTATTCCCATCTTTTTTACAAGTTCAAAAATCATCTCTGCCACAGAAGAATAAGAGGTATCTACCCAATTAATATCTCCAAATTTCGTATTACTCTCATGATGATCTATATTTATGATTGTAGCATCTTTTACATATTTATCTAATTCCCCTGTTCTATCTCTTACAGGTGTATCTAAATATATAAAAAGGTCAAATCTACTTGTCCTTATCCCTGAAAGGCCTTCTACCTCATTTATATGAGGAATTGCTTGAAATATATGAGGAATCTTGCTATCTACAAAACACCTCACCCTTTTCCCTTTATAAGATAAGGCAAGTTTTAAAGATAAAATACTAGAAAGACAATCCCCATCAGGCTTTACATGACCCAAAATAGCAATATTTCTATACTTCATCATTTCACTTATTATTTTATCTTGCAATATCTCTTCCCTCCAATCTCTTTTATATATCCTTTAAGTTCCAAGGTAAGGATCACAGAAAAGATCTCCTCCCTGGTAAGTGTACTATTTACACTTATCTCATCTATATATTTTGGCTTATCCCCTATTAAGCTATACACTATTTTTTCTTTATCATTTAAACCTACCTCTCTTTCCTTTTCTGTATCTTCTCTCCACTTTACATATGGAAACTCCTCAATTATATCAGTTATGTTTTCCACCAATTTGGCACCACTTTTTATAAGTTTATTTGTGCCTTTAGACTTTTCAGAATTCAAGGGGCCTGGGACGGCAAATACCTCCCTACCCTCCTCTGTTGCAAAATTGGCTGTAATTAGTGCACCACTTCTCTCTGGTGCCTCAACTACCAAGGTACCTAAAGAAAGACCTGCTATAATCCTATTTCTCTGTGGAAAATACTCCCTCTTTGGTTTTGTCCCCATGGGGTATTCACTTATCACAGCACCATGTGATACGATATCCTCATAGAGCCTCTTGTTCTCAAAAGGGTATATAACATCTACCCCTGTTCCCAGGACTGCTATAGTAGTACCCCCTCTTTGTAAAGCCGCACGGTGTGCATGTGTATCTATACCCCTTGCCATACCACTTACAATAACTCCACCCCTTTTTACAAGTTCCCCAGAGAGTCTCTCGGCAATAGTTATACCATACTGAGAAGGTCTTCTCGTGCCTACTATAGAGATATAATTTCCCCGAGGAAACTCACCCTTTAAATAAAGCACAATGGGTGGTGAGGCAATATTTTTCAATAAGAGAGGATAATCTGGGGATGATAGGGCTACAATTTTTACATCCTTTTTATATACCTTCTCCAACTCTATTTCAATATCTATCTTTGACATAGCCTCTTTTATATATCCTGTAATTTTCGGACCAAAAAAAGAAGGATCAATATTTTTAAAGTTTTCCCATGCTGTTTTTGCATCCCCAAAATGATCTATTATCTTTTTTAATCTCTTATATCCTACATGGGGGATAAGACTCCATGCAAAAAGATAATTTTCCTCTTTCAATTTATCCTCCTTACCTCATAGAGGATACCATCAAGGGAAATATAGAGTTTTGTAACACCATTTACCGTAACAGTCTGACTTATAACCTTACCACCAGATACTTTCTTATTTATTAAGATTTTATCGCCCCCATCATCCCTTTTTATAATCTTTACAAGGAAAGCAGGCCTCCCAGATGGGACTATAAAATTGAAAGAGACCTTATTGGTATACGAACCTGTCTTAAACTGACCATTTTTCACAACTCCCAAGGTTAAGGCATCATCTTTTTTAACCTCATGACCGGAAGGAATACTTTGATACACAACCTCTCCATCGGGTAAATATGTTATATTATATTCTTTTACCTCATCTACCTTAAGTCCTAAAAGGCTTACAATATACTCTGCCTCTTCTATGTCCAAATTGTACAATGCTGGCATTTTGATAGGTCTTTTTCCCTTACTTACAAGAAGGCTTACACCAGGCTCTGCCCCCAATGGGATACCTGGGGCTGGGACCTGTGAGATAACTGTATCTTCATCTACAACATCGTCATATACATATGCCTTTCTTACAATATCCAAGCCCTCCTCTGAAAGCGTCTCCTCTGCCTTGTATATGGACAATCCTACTACATTGGGAACAATTTTAGAAAGACTTCTTGTTGCTATGACAACTTCAATAGGGTTTTCTTCTCTTATCTTTTGTCCAGGGGGTGGGTCTTGAGAGATTATATAGCCCTCAGGTTGAGTTGGGTCTTGAACCTCCTCTTTTATCTTTAAAATAAGGTTTAGATTTCCTGTAATTTTTACTGCATCTTTTATAGGAAGGCCAACCAATTTCGGCACAGAAATAGTAGGCGTAGAAATCACATTCCACACCTCATTAAAGGTAAATAAAAACGCTATTATACTCACAGAGACAAAAATCATAAAAAGTATGGAAAAATATATAAGCTTTCCTATTATCTTTTTAATCACATATCACCTTTATTTAGTTCCTTTTTTATATTTTACCATAAATGGCAAATTAATTATAATTATACATTTCACTTATATATTGGATACAAATATTGACAATTTAAAAAATATATATTATTATAGATTACAAAAGATAAAAAAATTGAGGAAAATAATGATGCCTAAGGAAGAGGTGGGAAAGGAAGTAGAAGGTGTATATAGGGATTTTATGGAAACATACTACATCCATCATGATATTGAAAAATCATTGGAATTCCTACATCCCGCGTTCAATGCTATAGGCACTGGAGAAGATGAAAAGGTAGATGGTATAGAAAAGGCTCAGGAACTTTTTTTGCGGGATTTTAATCAGGCACCTAATCCCATATATGTACATTACTATTTCATTAAAAGTATACCTCTTTCTGATAAGGTATGTACAGTTCTTTCATCCTATAAATTAAACACTATTATAAACAACTTACCACTTGAACTTGACAATATTCGATCTACAATGATCTTTACAAAAGAAAATGGAACATGGAAGATATTTCACTCTCACATATCTTTTCCTTTTGTTATGCAAAAAAGGGGAGAATCTTTCCCACTTGAGGCCTTAAAACATAGAAGTAAAATATTACATAGCATATCAAAGGAAAAAATATTTGAAATAGGAAAACTGATGCAAGAGCTAGAAAAAGTTGCCACAACAGATAAACTTACAAATATATACAATAGGGTCAAATTTGAAAATATACTCCACTATGAGATAAAACGGACAAAAAGATATGACAATCCTTTGTCTCTAATTATGTTTGATATTGACAATTTTAAAAAGATAAATGATACTTTGGGCCATATAGTTGGGGACAATATTTTATACAATCTCGCAACTCTTATAAAAACCCTAATACGAGAATCAGACATCCTCGCAAGATGGGGAGGAGATGAGTTTGTTATCCTGTCCCCCTCTACAGATGTAAAAGGTGCAGAAAAATTAGGAGAAAAAATAAGAAAAAGGGTATCTAAATATAACTTTGGCATAGATAGAGCTGTAACTATAAGTTTGGGTATAACACAGTATAGGGCTGGAGAGGATGAGGTAAGTTTCATAAAAAGAATAGATAAGCTATTGTATATGGCAAAACAAAATGGTAAAAATACTATTATAGTAGGTTAGACATCTCGTTTTAATTTAGCCATAAAAAATCCATCTGTATCAAAACGATGGGGATACAGTGAAAGTTTTTCAAGAAGCCTGTATTTTTTGTTCTTTTTCAAAAAACCCTCTATTACATCATCTGTCTCTTCTCTCTCCAGTGTACAGACACTGTATACCAATATTCCGTTAGGTTTTACATAAAGGGAGGCATTTTCCAAAAGTGTAAGCTGAAGAGAAGAGAGACGTTTTATATCTTTAGGGCTTTTCTTCCATTTGAGCTCTGGTCTTCTCCGTATAGTTCCAAGGCTTGTACAAGGGGCATCAATGAGTACCCGGTCTGCCTTACGATAAAACTCTTCTCTCTTTTCCCTTAAATCAAATCTTAAAGGTTCAATGATAGAGATTCCAAGTCTTCTTGCCCCTTCTTCTATAGTCTCTTTATCCTTTATATCCACGGTATAGACCCTACCCTGGTTTTTCATAATGGTTGCTATATGAAAGGCCTTGCCCCCCGGATATGAGCAAAGATCCATAACAGTCTCACCTGGTAAAGGATAAAGAAATCTGGATACCCACATCGCACCCTCGTCTTGTACTGTAAAATAACCCTTTTTATAAGAGGGTATATCTTGAATATATGGATATCCATATATCCTTAAAGCATCTTCCCATCTCCCCTCCTCTATCTTTTCTACCCCTTCTTCATATAATAGCTTTACAAGTTTTGATGGGGAAATCTTAAGGGTATTTACCCTTATACTCTCAGGGGGAATCTTATTGTTTGCAGATAGAAAATCTATGTATTCATTGGGAAGTCTTTTTTTCCACCTATCTACAAACCAAGAAGGAAAAGAGTATCTTACAGAAGGATCAGAAGGTATAGAAATGGACTCTCTTTCCCTTAAATACTTTCTCAAAATAGCATTTACAAATCTGTATGCCCCTCCCCTCTCCACATGTTTTGCAATCTCTACAAGTTCTGAGACAGTGGCATAATGAGGGATTCTTTCAAATTCTAAAAAACTATATATTCCAATCCATAGAAGTACCCTTACTTTTTTAGATATCCTCTTTCCTGGGGTCAATCTTCTAATAATCCATTCTATTTTCAGAAGATATCTTACTACCCCATATACTATATGGGTTATAAGGGCCCTATCTTCCCTCTTTTTCCATAAGGGAAGGACCCTATCGAGTTCCTCTTTTAAGTTTATATCTTTCTGTAGGGAAAACTTATAGAGTATCCTATAGGCCTCTTCACGAACAAACATCTAATTAATATCTATAATCCTTGCTTTTTTATAAGTTTCAGTTTTTACAAGATACCCTACAGGGGATAGGAAAAATTTATACGAATCGAATATGGGGACATCATAGTCTATCCCTACTATTTCGAGATCATCCACATGGGGGTCAGTGGTGAAATACCTCTGTATCCACTCTCCACCTATTTTGCCTATAAATGCAGAAAATAAAAGGGCAAAAAATACATTCCACACAGAAAAGGTATGAGTTATGACAAGAAGTACCAAAAAAATAAAGGCAAAAACAAAATTACCCACCAATACACTTGTCCCACACCTTGGATGAATGGCAAGCTCATATTCCCCATTTTTAAGTCGCAAAAGGGCCTCTTTAGCTGCATCATATACCTCATCAAGAAGGAGGTCTCCCCTTATAATAAAGCCATCCTCCCTTGAAATACCTGATATATCTGGTCTTTCTCCGTACTTTTCCTCAAGTACATTGATTGTTGCATGTTCTAATGCATGGTTTTTTCGTACAACTCTCTTTGTTGCAATTTCATATATAAGTCTTGGAACCTTTATGAGTGTAAAAAGGGAGTAAAGGGTAAATCCATATGGTAAGAGAATAAATATAAGTAAAAAGAATAGAAGAAAAGGCAAAAAAAGCCATGGGAATATGAACAAAAGAAGAAATAAAAAGATTATAAAAGGCATCTAATCGCTCCTATCTCTCAATATTAGTAACCTTACAAGCTGCAAAAGTGCCATAGCAGTTGCTGCTACATATGTAAGTGCCGCAGCGGTCAGAACCTTTTTAACCATAGAGAGTTCTTCTTCATCCATATAACCACCTGATCTCAAAATTCTAACGGCACGGGCACTTGCATCAAATTCTACAGGAAGGGTTATAACTTGAAACAAAAGGGCGAGGGAAAATGCAAGTATCCCTATATCCATAAGGGTAGGTGCATTGAATAAGAAGCCCATAAAAAACAACGGAAATGCAAGCTGAGAACCTATATTTGCAACAGGGACAATAGCATTTCTCATAGTAAGAGGGACATAGGCCCTCGCATGTTGAATGGCATGCCCTACCTCATGTGCTACAATGCCTAAAGACGCTACTGACCTACCATAGTAATTATCCTCAGAAAGTCGTAACTGTCGTGAACGAGGGTCATAGTGGTCTGTAAGCCTCCCAGGGATAGCTACTATATCTACATCTAAAAGCTCGGGACTATAAGTGCCTGCACGATCAAGTATCATGCGTGCAAGCTCTGCCCCTGTATATCCTGAACGAGAAATAACCTCTGAAAATTTTTCATATGTAGAAGATACCTTTGTCTGGGCATATATAGCAAATATAAGCGCTGGTATCAAAAGTAGCCATGTCCAGTCATAGTAAAAATACATGGTTACTCACCTCCATCTAAAAACATCTCAGAAATATTAGGTTTATACCCCTTGACAAATTCATCAATACTCATAATCCTTTTTCCCTCAGGTTGTATCTTTTTTATAGAAATCGCCCCATCTCCACAAGCTACAACTAATCTATCTTTCTCTACCTTTACAATCTTTCCAGGGGTCCCTCCATCATAGGGAATAGCCTCTACCTCATAAATTTTTATCCTTTTTCCCCTAAAAAATGTATAAGCTCCAGGACTTGGAGAAAGGGCCCTTACAAGGTTTTTTATATATAGGGATTCCCTTCCCCATGGTATCCTCATCTCTTCTTTTGTAAACTTTTTTGCATAAGAGGAAGGGCTATCGCCTTGAGGAATAGGCCTTATTTTCCCTTCCTTCATAAGTTGCAAGGTCTCTATAAGAAGCCCTGCCCCCTCTTCTGCAAGTTTTTTTGAAAGTGTACCATAGGTATCTTTATCATCTATAATAATCTCTCTTTGTAATAGTATATCACCCTGGTCAAGAAGAGGGTTAATATACATAGTTGTTACCCCTGTTACCTTATCTCCATTTAATATAGCACGTCTTAGTGGCTCTGCCCCTCTATACTTCGGTAGCAAAGAAAAATGGAGGTTTACTACCCCGTATTTGGGTATTTTTAAAAACTCTTCTTTTAATATCTCGCCAAATGCCACAACTACAGCTATATCTGGTGGATTCCTCTTTATAAAATCAAGAAACTCACCCTCACTTACCTTCTCTGGGGTATACACCTTAAGTCCAAGTTCAAGTGCCTTTTGTTTTACAGGCGTGGGTCTTATTTTTTTTCCTCTTCCCCTTTTCTTGTCAGGTCCTGTAACAACCTCTACTTCATATAGTTTGGAAAGTTTTAAAAGAGAAGGGATAGAAACCTCACTATTTCCCATAAAAAGCACTTTTCTCATCTATCCTGCCACCTTACTTTTTATGACCTTTGATACCATAAATTCTCTTTTCCATTTCCTTATAAGGTCTTTTGAATCCTCATCTTCCTTATCTACCCTATCTATAAATAGGATACCATTTAGGTGGTCAAGTTCATGCTGAATTGCTCGAGCAAGGAGTCCTGTAAATTCTTTCTCTACAGGCTTTCCCTCTTCATTCATATAGACAACTTCTACCTTCTCTGCACGTGTTATAGGGATATAAAGGTCAGGGAAACTAAGACACCCCTCACTGTCCCTCTGCTCCCCTTCCATCTTTACAATCTCCGGATTGATAAGTGGAAAGATCTCACCTTCCTCATCTTCTTTGACCTCATGAAGTACTATTACCCTTTTTAAGACCCCTATCTGATTTGCGGCAAGGCCTACTCCACCCTCTGCCTTTATAGTATGTTTTAGGTCTCTAATTATTTTTTTTATCTCTTTATCTATTTTTTTTATCTCTTGTGCCTTTCTTCTAAGCACAGGATTGCCAAATAAAACAATATCTTTTATCATTTACTCCTCCTATTCCTATACAATATCTGGGTCAATCTCCACCTTAGTCTTATAATCTCCCTCTTTATTCTTTTTGAAAAAATAAATATATGCCCCTTTAAAAATAGGGGCACAGGCATCATAATTTTCTATCTTAAATAATAACTCCCAATAGTAATATCCCCTCTCCTTATGGGCAAAATATGGTCCTGTTACATCAAAAAAATAGTCACCTTCTTGAATTATTACACTCTTTAGAAATTCTTTAAAAAGATTGAGTTTATTCTGGGCTACTTCACTTGTTTTTGCCCCTAATATAAATTTTACCATATTTGAAAAGGGGGGATAGAAGAGTTCTTTTCTATACAATATTTCCCTCCTATAGAAAGATTCAGGGTCATCTTTTGAAAAAGCGGTAAAAACTCGATGCTCTGGATATCTCGTTTCAACTATGATTTCTCCTGTTTTTTTCATATTTAATCTTAAAAAATTTAAAAACAAAAAGGCATCTTCTGAGGCATGATAATTACCTGCAGAAAGCATAGAATCAATAGATAAAACACCTATAAAATCTATATCTGAAAGATCAAAATAACCAATTGCAGCGGAGGTTCCTATTATAACATCATAATCCTCAAAAGTTACAAGATTTTTCGGTTTCTCATCACTTGATATAGTAATTATACGGGCATTTGGGATAAGAGAACCTATAACCTCTTTTATCTTTTCTATCCCCTCTCCCCATGGAAGCAAATTAAATCCTCCACAAGAAGGACAAAAATCTGGTACATCTTCTTTATATGTACATTTTGGACATTTCAGTTTTTTCTCCTTAGAGAAGTAGATAAGGGGTATATCACAATTGGGACATTTAAACACATATCCACAATCCTTACAAACCAAAGAGGAGTATCCCCTTCTATTTATAAATATAAACTGTTTTTTACCTTGTCTATACATATACTTTATTCTATAGGAAAACCATGAAGAAAGCTCTTCATCTTTTTTCTTTTCTTTTTCTAAAATAATTATATTTGGCAAAAGTTTAGTTCTCTTCTTTTTCTCCTTAAGTACTAACTTTTTGTATCCCCCTGTTATAAGACCTTTATAAGAGAATAAAGAAGGTTTTGGGGCTTCAAGTATTATAGGAATATCCTCCTTCTTCGCCCTAATTAAGGCAGCTTTTCTCAAATGATACACAGGATCTGTTTTTGTCATATATTCAAGGCTTTCCTCTTCATCCACTACTATAATAGAAAGATTTCGTATAGGCAAGAACGGACCTTTAGAAAGGGAGAGAAAAAGCGCCTTTTTTCCTTCCCTAATGCATGCCCAACTTTTTCTCTCTTCTTGTTTTTTAAGTCCACTATAATAGGCAAAAACTTCTCCTTTATACCCTGATTCAAAAAACTTCTCCCTTACCCGCTCAAGTACCTTTTGATTAGGAAAGATCAAAAGTACACTACCTTTGTCTCTAAAATTTTCATACAGTTTTATATAAAAATTCACCTTTTCTAAAAAAGAGAGGTCATTAAGTATATAAACCTCATAATGTGAAGAAAAATCTATATTTAAAGAAATAGTCTCCTCTATTTCCTTTTTTTCATATTCACATGGTACTTCTTTCAATATTCTATCTGTATATTCTATATAACCCTTTCCTATTAAAGACTCAATTATCTGAGAGGTCTGTACACCTATCTTACGTCTTAAATATGAATAAGAAAGGGTCCCTTTCTCATATAAAATTTCAAGCAACTCTTTTTGTCTTTTTGCATTTTTAGGCAAAGATGCTATGATTTTTAGTCTTTCTGGTTTAGGAATCTCTCTTCTCCATGAAATACGAGAGACCAAAGTGAAAAGCTCAGAAGGAACTGTCTCTTTTAAAAACTTAGACCATGGACTTATATAAAAAAATGAGAGGAATCGGGTAGTATCCAAAAGTGAAGATGGTAATCTTATGTCTAAAACCCTCTTTATAGGCTTTGCATCAGGATAAGGTTTATCATCAATATCGGTAACAAAACCTACCTTATCAATATTTCTAAAAGGTACAACTACTATTTGGCCTTTGTCAACAAGGGATTCCATCTCCTCGGGGATAAGGTAGGTAAAATCTATATCAAATGGGGTATTATGTACTACTACTTGGGCATATTTTGTCATTTCTCTATCTTTACAATATGGGAAAGAATAATATCTGCTACTTCTTCTTTGGGGAGGGTAGGATACTCTATAGTTTTACCATTTCGCTTTACTATAGTTACCTTATTGGTATCAGATTCAAATCCAGAATCTACGGTATCTCCTACCTTATTAGCAACTATAAGATCTAAATCTTTCTCGCTCATCTTTTTTTGAGCATTACCAAGAAGCTCATCTGTCTCTGCCGCAAAACCCACTATGATCTGATTAGACCTCCTCTTTTTAGAGACCTCTTTTAATATATCTGGATTTCTTACAAGTTCTATAGTTAAACCATCTCTTTGTCCCTTCTTTATCTTACTATCTACATACTCTTTAGGCCTAAAATCCGAAACCGCTGCAGCAGAGATAAATATATCTGCCCAGGAGATCTTCTCCATTACTGCATTATACATATCCAATGCACTTTCCACTTTTATGGTCTCCACACCAGGTGGTGGCATAAGATAAGTAGGTCCTGAGATAAGTATTACATCTGCACCCCTCTCCTTTGCCACCTCGGCAATCCTGTATCCCATCTTTCCTGATGAACGATTTGTAATAAATCTCACAGGGTCTATGGCCTCTCTGGTAGGACCCGCGGTTACAAGAATTTTTCTACCTGCCAAATCATTTTTTCTAAAAAGTAAAGACTCTATATATTTTACAATATCCTCCCATGGGGCAAGTCGACCCTTACCCACTTCTTTACATGCAAGAAGACCCTCTCCTGGTTCTATAAATCTATACCCTACTCTTTTTAATTTTTTTATGTTTTCCTGAACAAAAGGGTTCTCATACATACGAGTATTCATAGCAGGGGCAATTACGACCTTTTTAGGAGAAAACCCAAGAAAGGTAGTTGTAAGAAAATCATCAGCAATACCATGGGAGATCTTCCCTATAATATCTGCAGTGGCAGGGGCTATAAGAAAAAGATCATACTCTCTTGAAAGCTCTACATGCGGTATCCTACCTGCATCCAATGGAGAAAAAAGTTCTTTGTAAACCCTCTTTCCTGTAAGGGAAGAAAAGGTATCTTCCCCTATGAAAAAAGCAGCAGATTTAGTCATTATTACTTGAGTTTCTATCCCCTTTTTTACAAGGGCACTAACCACTTCTGCAATCTTAAAGGCTGCTATACTTCCTGTTACCCCTACAAGAACCTTGCCTTTATTCTTCAAACTCATACTCTATTTTGCCTTCATAAAGCTCTTCTTCTGCCATTCCAATATAATCCTTCTCTTTTACCAATCTTTTATCTGCATCTACCAATAGAGGATCTCCCCCGTAAAGCTCCTTTGCCCGTAAAAATACGATACAGGTCAAAAGATACTTGTTTGGTACTTTTTGGATAAGAATATCCATAGGATCTGGATATTTTGATTTCATCTTTTTTCTCCCTCCTTTACCTTTACAATTTTAACCCTCTCCGCCAAAATTACACATTTAACCTGCATAATGGCATTATCTATCTTATCATTTATCACAAGATAATCATAGTGTATGGCCTCTCTCATTTCTTTCTCGGCCTTCTCTATTCTTTTTCTAAACTCCTCTTCTGTCTCGGTAGCCCTTTTTTTTAGTCTATTTATAAGCTCTTCGATAGACGGGGGGGCTAAAAATATAGAAACAGCATCTGGATACTCCTTCTTTACCTTTTGAGCCCCTTGAATATCTATTTCAAGCAATACATCCTTTCCTTCTCTTAAGGCATTTTCAATAAATGCCCTTGGTGTTCCATAGTAATTATCATATACTAAGGCCCATTCTAAAAGTTCCCCATTTTCTATCATCTGCTCAAATCTTGGCTTGTCAATAAATATGTAGTCTTTTCCCTCTATTTCATGTGGACGTCTCTTCCGTGTAGTAACAGAGACAGAAAAGAGTAAATCAGGAATATCTTCCAATACCCTCTCTCTTACAGTCCCTTTTCCCACCCCTGATGGACCAGAGATGATAAACAGTATACCCTTTCTAGTCTGTATTTTCTTGTTCAATATCTTGTCCATTTATTCTATGTGCTATAGTTTCTGGCTGAATTGCAGAGAGTATTATATGATTACTATCTGTAATTATAAGTGCCCTTGTTTTTCTTCCATGGGTAGCATCTATAAGCTTACCCCCCCTCTTGGCCTCTTCCTTCAGCCTCTTCACAGGTGATGAACCTGGATTTATTATACTCACTATACGTTCTACCATTATAAAGTTCCCAAAACCTATATTTATAAGTTCTTTTGACAAGAGGGACTCCTCCTTTATTCAAGATTCTGAATCTGTTCCCTTATCTTTTCAAGACTACTTTTCATATCTACCACTATATGAGATATCTCAAAATTAGGGCTCTTTGAACCTATAGTATTTATCTCCCTATTCATCTCTTGAATCAAAAAATCAAGTCTCCTACCCACAGGTTTATCCTCTTTCAATAACTCTTTTAGGTGTTTTATATGAACAGAGAGCCTCAGAATTTCTTCAGTTATATCACTTTTTTCTGCATATATAGCTACCTCTTCTTCTATCCTTTCTGTATCAACAGGTAAGCTTTCCGTAAGTTTTTCTATCCTTTCCTTTAGTCTATTCTTATATTCTAATAAGAATATATCCTTTTTGCCATCTATTTTAGATAGATTCTCTTCCAATTCTGAGACTATGGAAAAAATACCTTCTACCAAACCTTCTCCTTCTCTTTTTCTCTCCTTTACCAAAAGAGAGAGGGCCTCAGAAAATGCAAGTTCTACATATTTTACAAGCTCTTCATCTATCTCTTTTTTATCTTTAAGTCTTATAATACCTGGGAATGTAGATATATGACGTATAAGCTCATCATCATCTATTTTAAGATACTCTTCCAATCTTTTATACGATTCATAATAAGTCTTGGCAAGTTCCAAATCTAGATCTATAGTGTCAAGAGACTCTTTTGTTGTTCTTTCGTAAATAACTACACAATTTACCCTACCCCGTTTTATCTTTGAAGACAAAATATCTTCCAATCTCTTCTCCAGAGAAAGAGAATTCCACGGGATCTTTATAGAAAAACTTGCAAATCTGTGGTTTACAGATTTCATCTCCACAGAAATGACAAAGTCATCTGTCTCTATTTTTGCTTGTCCAAATCCTGTCATACTGTAAGGCATAGTTTAATTTTAAAGAAAAAACAAGAAAATGTCAAGTTTTTTAGAGAATTTTAAAAATATTTAGACAAAAACAGGAATAATTACTTATTATATAAGAATACTTGTAAATAATTATAATCGTCCTACTTTAATAACAAAATAAACCATATATTGTATAAGAATATCAAATTATAATAACACTCTTTCAATCTCTATAGCACAATTTTGGTCATATTTTCATTATAAATTTTATAAACTTATGTAAATTTATGATGAAAATTCAAGTTATTTCTATAAAATCAAAGAAAAAAAGGGATTAGTAAACTATTTTAACCAATACCTGCCTATATCAAAGCCTAACAAGGTTTGACTTCTTAAGTGGTTATTTAGTATTATAATTTTAGTTAGTAAAATATTCCAATTAAAAGGAGGGGTAGTATGAAAAAGTTCGTGGTTTTAGGTATTCTTGTAGTTTTTCTCTTAGGGGTAACAACTCTTGCCTTCGGAATTGA
>CAYWXH010000007.1:5526-14119 GCA_964462295.1 uncultured Atribacterota bacterium | reverse complement strand
TTCTTTATGCAAGGAAACGCACTTATGACATTTAGTTGGGGCGATGTAGGTTCATTGGTTCAGGATCCAAAGAGAAGTAAAATCAGAGGAAAACTTGGTTGTGCTGTAATACCAGGTACCCTCGAATCCTATGATCTCGTAAGAAACGAGTGGGTAAAGTTTGACCCATCTAATCCAAATGTAGTAGGAAATACTACAGGTGGAAGTTGGCATGGTGTAATATTCAAACACTCAAAGCACCCAGAAGCCGTGTATGATTATCTATCACTTATGGCTACAAAAGACTTCTCATTATGGAATGTGGCAAATGGATGGACAGGTGTTGACCCAGGATGGAAGATTCACTTCTTAAGACCAATCGGTGTTGCATCCATAAGAGACTATATCCATTATGGTTGGGATCCAGGAGATGTTGTAGAATATCTCGCTGCATACTATGATAACTTCTATGCAAAGATCATGTTCCCATATCTTATGATTCCAGGCACATTTGAATACTGGAATGCACTTGATATCCATCTCTCAGAAGCTGTAACAGGACAAAAGAGTGTAGATGCTGCACTTGATGCAATATATAAAGATTGGGAAAATATAACAAATAAAAATGGTAGGAAAGAACAGCTGAAACTTTACAGAGAATCCATTGAATGGACAAAGGAAGATGATGCAGAATACAAAAAATACCATTAAATCAAAACCTTAAATAAGGGGACCGATGGTCCCCTTATTTATTATAATTAGGAAGGAGGGTCCCTTTGAGAGAAAATAAATTAATGAAAAGTCTTTTTGTTCTTCCCTCTGTCATATGGATTTTGGCCTTTACCATCTTCCCCTTAGGATATATATTTTACTTAAGTACGCACAGCTTTAGATTTGGAAAAATAAGGGGTTTTATAGGTCTTGACAATTTCACAAGATTTTTTCACGATGCTACTGTAAGAAATTCTGTCTTTGTTACTGTTTTTATAATATTTATAGCTATTGCATCAGAGATACTAATCGGACTATTTATGGCATGGCTTGTTGATAAACCACTAAGAAATGTAAAAATTTTCAGAACTATCTTTTCCCTTCCTCTTTTTGCAACCCCTGTGGCTGTTGCATTTTTATTTATAACTATATATTATGAGGAAGGTGGTCCTCTAAACTCCATATTAGGCCTATTTGGTATTCCTCAAGTACAATGGTTATCAAGCCCATTTTGGGCAAAAATAGCCACAGCCATTGTAGATATATGGCAATGGACCCCATTTTGTTTTATAATATTTTTAGCTGCACTTCAATCTGTACCTCAAGAGATGTATGAGGCAGCATATCTAGAGACAAAATCGAGATGGAGAATCTTCTGGGGGGTAAGTTTTCCCATGATATTTTCCACTTTTATCCTTGTTATAATACTTAGAGTTATGGAGGCAATTAAAATATTTGATATCCCTGCGGTACTAACAATGGGTGGGCCAGGAAGAGCAACAGAGGTTTACTCTCTCTTACTCTATCGTACAGGTCTTAAATTCTTCGACTTAGGATATGCATCCACTATGGGGGTAGTAATGCTTCTTGTAGAAATTCCTCTTATTATGATTATCGTAAAATCGATGAGGAAGGTGGTATCATGAAAATAACGGCACTTGAAAAAATAATAATATATGTGGTACTCATAGTGCTTGCACTTTGGGCCCTATTTCCATTTTATTGGGCATTTATAAATTCTATAAAAACACCTTCCCAGATATTTGCAAAGGCATGGGTTCCATGGCTACAGTTCAAACCCACCCTTCATAACTGGCAGGTAGAGCTTAAAACTCCCCTTGTAGCAAGGGCAATGAAAAATTCCTCTGTAGTTGCCATAGTATCAACGGCAGTAGCGCTTATCCTTGGCACTATGGTAGGATTTGCACTTTCTGTATTTAACTATAGGGGGCTCTTTAAAAATACAGATATATACATCTTTTTCCTCACCCAAAGAATCCTTGCACCTGCTGTGGTACTTATTCCCTTGTATCTTATAATGAAAAATTTTCATCTACTTGATACTATATGGGCACTTATCATAGTAAATGTTACCTTTAATATTCCTATGGCAGTAGTAATTATGAGAGAGATGTTTAAATCTATCCCAAAAGAGATAGTAGAGGCGGCACTGGTTGATGGTGCATCATGGGGAAAGATATTCTACCAGGTGGCAATACCTCTTGCGGCACCAGGCCTTGTGGCAACATCTATGATAATATTTTCATATGTATGGAATGAATTTTTATTTGCCCTTAGTTTTTCATTTACAAAGGCAATGACACTTCCTGTTATAGTAGCGGGTACACAACAAAATAGGGGTATAGAATTTTGGTATGTTGGGACACGTGCCTTATTGGTCATGATACTTCCTGTAATATTTTCACTTTTGGTCCAAAGATATCTTGTAAAAGGACTTACATTTGGGGCAGTAAAAGAATAGATATTTTAGGGCCTCCCATATTTATGGGGGGCCTTGCCTTTACAGCCACAAGACTCTCTCACTATGAGTTTTATAGGAATCTTTTCCCTCTGTGGCACCTTCTCTCCCTTTAAAAGTTTCACCAAAAAAAGCGCAGCAGTTGAACCCATTTTATTAAAATCCTGTCTTACAGTTGTGATATTTGGTATAAAATATTGAGATACCCTTCTATCATCAAAGCCTGTTATTTTTATATCTTTAGGTATCTTGATGTCATTTTTCAAAAAATAACTCATTCCTGATACAGCAAGGAGGTCATGGCAAAAGGCAACCACATCATAACTTTTCTCTATAATCTTTTTCGTAATATCTTCAAAGGAAGATTTTGAATCAGAGATTTCTAAAAAATCCACTTCTTCACCTAATCCATCCTTAAGCCCTTCGTATCTTTCTCTTACACTAGATATAATAAGCCCTTCCTCTGATACAAATAAAACTTTTTTTGAATCGTGTATCTCCTTTAGATGCTTGCCGAGACATTTTCCACCCTGATAATTGGCAGATTCAACTACAGGGATGGGAATACCATCTATCCCTCTATCTATAAAGACTATAGGAAAGCCCTCATCTACCAATCTCATGAAAAATTTACTGTTAGAAAGGTCAACTTTAGGGGTAAGGATTATACCATCTGCCCCATATGTAATAAGGAGTTTTATCTCTTTTTCTATACTACTTAATTCATAACTTGAAACCTCTGTCATAATCGGGTGTACAGAGAGTTCAAGGAGGGTGCGAGTTATTCCTGAAGATATAGATATTCCCCTCGTATCAGAGAGGTCATCCATGAGAATACCAACATGGAATCTCTTATTGTCAATATGTTTTGCACCTTCTGCTACATATGTACCAAGTCCAGGAATCCGTATTACAATGCCGTCATATACCAGATTATCTATAGCCTTTCTTGCCGTCATCCGACTCACACCAAATAAAGTAGCAAGCTTATTCTCAGATGGAATCCTATCCCCTGGTACATACTTTCCTTCTAAGATTTCCTCTTTTATAAATCTTGCAATCTTTTTATATGATGCCTCTGGAACCATTCTTTACCTCAAATATTTTTCTATATTATAACAAACTTTTTAAATTTTACAAGATAAACCCCCTCTCTTAAAGAAGAAGGGGTTTATCTTTCTATTTAATTTTACTTAGAAGATTCTTCTTTAAATGCCTTATCTAATGCCTCTTGTACCTCGTTTTGTGCATCTTTTAGTGCCTTTTCTGGGGACTTCTTACCGTAGAGGGCATCATTCCATGCTTCAGTTAATTTATCCCACAAAAGTGCACCTACAGGAATAACTGGCCTACAATGTGAGTTTGGACCAGTAAAGAGCTTATAAAAGACCTTCTGTTCTGGATACTCATTAACAACTTTAAGGGTTGCTGCTTTGGATGCGGCAAAGTGTTTTGTACCTTCTGCATATATCTCTTCTCCCTTTGTACCCATAAATGCAAGGAACTTAGCGGCCTCTTTTGGATGTTTTGCACCCTTTGGTATAACAAGGCTCCATCCTCCTGCCCATGTACTGTTTTTCTCACCATCAGGGGGTGCAGGAATAGGCGCGAACCCATACTCAAATCCCTTTGGTGCAAATTTCTCAATTTGTGCAATTAACCAGTTTCCATCTACTCTCATAGCCTCTTTTCCTATCATAAAGGGATCTACGGGCGCAGAACCACCTCTGTATGCAGAGAAAAATGCATCAATATTTTTTATTCCATATTTTTTGGCATATGTCACTTCCCATTTTAGGGCCTTGAGAATCTTTGGATCATCTGCAAATATAAGTTTCTTTTTAGCAGGGTCATAAAATTTACCACCAAATGCCCATCCCCAAGTATAGTGCCATCCTTGGCCTCTCCATGGAACAAATCCTATCTGTGTTAACCTTTTACCCTTCATTTTTGTAAGTTTTGCCGCATATTCATCGAGTTCTTTTATAGTTTGAGGTGGCTTATTTGGGTCAAGTCCTGCCTCTTTGAAGAGTTTTTTGTTATAGAAAAGAACACGAGCATCAGTATCCCATGGCATAGCATAGAGTTTTCCACGATATGTTGCCTCTTTAACGGTAAATGCAAAGAAATTATCTTCCAATTTTTTAACATCTACCCCAAGTTCTTCCAAGTAATCTTGCAAAGGCTCAAGTACTCCATAATGTGCCCTCTGTGCCACAGTAAATCTATCAAGATAATAGACATCAGGGCCTGTCCCTGCAGCAACTGCTGTCATAAGTTTTGTAGTTTCTGTCTCTGAGCCTGGGACCAATACAAGTTTTACCTTTATATCAGGGTTTTTCGCCTCAAATGCCTTCACTGCCTTCTCTATTGCAGCCTTGTCAATAGGGTTTTGCATATTATGCCAAAATGTAATTTCCACTTGAGAAAAGGCAACTGTCGTTAAAACCAATACAAAAAGCACTGTTAAGATAGATAAAAATCTCTTCACTTTAAACCTCCTCCTTTTTTAATTAATTTTAAAAATTAACTTAGTTTTTAAAACGATCCTCTCACTCTTTTTCTATCACCTCCTTTTCTATGGTCTAAACCTATTCTTTAAGGCCTGATAACTTTATCCCTTCTATGAGATAACTTTGAGCAAAGAAGAAAAATATTATTGTAGGTAATAATGATATGGTGGCTGCTGCCATCATCCAATTCCAATGAGTTCCATATCTGTTAAGGAACTGGGGCAATCCCAAAGAAAGTGGATATTTTGTCTCATCTGTAAGATAAATTAGTGGACCAAGGTAATTATTCCATGATGCAATGAATTGAAAAAGTCCTACAAGAAGCAATACTGGTTTTGACAATGGGAGCATTACCTTCATATATATCTGAAATTCACTTGCCCCATCCACCCTTGCTGCATCTAATAGGGCATCTGGTATAGTTTGAAAAAACTGCCTTATCAAAAATATATAAAGGGGTGTCCCAAAAAATGCAGGTACAATAAGTGGTAAAAATGTATTTATCCATCCCAACTTCTTAAATATAACAAATTGAGGTATCATAGTAACTGCAAAGGGGAGCATAATAGTGCCTATCATTATATAAAACAGGATATCCCTTCCCCACCATTTAATCTTGGAAAAACTATATGCAATAAGTGGGCAAGAGATGAGTGTTCCAATTATGGCACCTGCTGTAATAATTACACTATTTGCAAAATATCTAAAGAATGGAAAATACTCTAATGCATTTTTATAGTTTTCAAAGACAGGTGGTATAGGTATAAGTTTGGGGGGAAAAAGATAAAGGTCATGATCTGCCTTAAATGATGTGGAAAGCATCCACAAAAATGGTAGCATATATATAAATGTTACAATTATAAGTGTAATCCTTGCAGTTGTTATCTGTACTATTTTGGCCTTTTTCTTACTTTTATATACTGTCGCAGTTCCCATAGGTCTCCTCCTACCTTCCTGAAGAGCCATAAAAGGCCCATCTTGCTGATGTTTTAAATATTATTGCTACAAGTACAAGGGATATAACAAAAAGTATCCATGCCATAGCTGATGCAAATCCTATATTCATATATCTAAATGCATGCCTATATAAAAACATCACATAAGATAAAGATGCATTTGCAGGACCTCCCCCTGTCATAATTTGAGGAAGATCAAATATCTGAAGTGCTGCTATGGTTGCAGTAATTAGATAATACAGTGTTGCTGGAGAAATAAGTGGGAGGGTAATCTTCCAGAAGGCTTGCCATCCGCTTGCACCGTCAAGCTCTGCCGCCTCATAAAGTTCTTTTGGGATATCATTAAGTGCGGCCATATATATAAGTGCTGTTCCTCCTGCCCCCCACTGAGATATGAGAATAATGGTAAACTTTACCCATTTCTCATCATTTAACCACATAGGCCCTGTAATACCAAAGTAAGACAGCAATCCATTTACTATACCAAAATATGGACTGAAAAACCAAAGGGCTACAGTTGCAAATGCAAAAACAGGGACAATACTTGGAAGATATATCATAGACCTATAAAAGACCCTTTCCCTTAAAGGTTGGACAAGCAAAAGGCCAAGCCCAAGTCCCACAACCAGACCAAAAGGTACAAGACCCACGACATACCACCATGTATTTACAAGGCTTTTTATAAAAAGCTCTGTATGGAAAAGTTTCGCATAATTTGCAAGACCTACCCATTTAGGGGCTGTGGTAATATGGTATTCAGTGAAACTGAAAAAAAGTGATGCAATAATAGGATATGCAGTAAATACCAAAAACCCTATTATCCAAGGAAGTGCAAATAAAAATCCTATAAGATTGTGTTTTCTCCCCATACTATTTCCCCCCTTTGACTCTTTTAAGAGAAATGGTTTTTATACAAGAAGGTAAAATAGGGATACTATTTTCCTCACCCATTGATATATGAACAAGAGTGTCTTCTTTCATATTGGCATCCCAAATATCTATAGGCTCATGGGTCTTTATATTTAAAGTTCCTTCTTTTTTTCTCTGGCTAAATAGACGAAGAATAAGACTATCTCCCTCATCAGAAACCTTAAGGGCAGATAATAACAATCCCTTATCAAACTCAAAAGAGGGTAAAGTACTACTGTGAACCTTCTTTTCCTTCTCCAGTACACCCAGTGCCACAGGTTCATAGAGATAATCTTTTGCTTTTGCATACATCTCTTCCTTGCTCCCCTCTTCAAGTAAGACAAAAGCATATCTGTAACCATATGTTCCCAAACACTGGGCATCTGGTGTAAAAACAGGGGGGCCTGCATGTCCTCGTCTTGTAGTAAGGTCATCTCTTGATAGCCATTCTATAGCCCTTAGGAGGGTAAATGTAAGTTTTGTATTCTCATTTACTATATGAGACTCATACTCATGTATCCCTTGGGTAACTACTGAGAGTTTCACTTTCTCTTCATTTAAGACCACAAAACTCTCCATGGCATATCTTGATATATCCTCCTCTGTGTAATTATCATCATATATTCTATAGTCAGGAGGGTGTGAGACCATCCCAAAATAGCCATCATTTACAACTTCAGATACCCTCTTGGGTACCTCAACTACAAAGCTTAGCTTATGGTCCTTTACTGTATTAGTAAGTGTAAGCTCTACATCAACCCTGGGCAGATCTCTTAGAAGTTTATAGGTGATCTCTATAGGGAGTATACATCTCTTAGAAGACCTACCTTTTCTATCTGGGGAAATGGCTACGGGAAGCTCTATTTCTTTGTGTATCTTTATAACTTTTTCAAATCCATAGTCTTTTACATCTATGATCTTTGCATCTTTTTTCAAACTGTTTATAGGTTCATCACCTGGAAGCCATGAGAAATTATACTCATCTCCACCATCTCCTACATCTTCAAAGTAATTAAGATTCTCATAAGTAATTTTATTTATTTTATCCTCTAAATTAAAACTACCATCACTATTTAGAATAAATCTATAAAACCTATTTTCAAAAGCTGTATCTTGGGATATACCCTCTCTATGAGATATTTTTTCCTTCTTTTTCAAATAAAAAACACTAAATCCTAAAGGAGAAAGCCCTTTTGCCAAAAATGTTACCCTCTTAAAACTAAAGGCATCTACTAAAGCGGGAGATACTGCCTCTTTGTATTTTGAAAGAAAAGTAAGAGATTCTAAAGCAAAAGAAGGGTCAAGTTTACTTTTTACATCAATATAGGATTCTAATATTTCTCCTTTTTCATCTATTACCTCATAAGAGGCAGAGGTATCAATGGGTAAAAATAGGGAAACCTCCCCATCTCTTTCATATTCATAAGGATTATAGACCAATATAGGGATACCCTTCTCATAATCTATATCCATATATTTTGCCAATTTATACAATGAATTAGCCACCAAAGAAGCACTTACCTCCTTTGCACTTCTTATCCTTACTTCTACATCTTTATGTACATCATCTGTACTACATCCACATATGCTATCATGAGGATGGGATTTAAGAAGAAGTTTCCATGCATATTCAATTTGGGTGGAATTTAGACTCTCCCCTTCCCACCAAAGATATGAAGAGAGTGGCTCCACATACCTTGTAAGGAGCTTTTGGGCAAGAAAATTCGCAAGTTTTATATATATACGGGTAGATGTTACATCCTTTA
>CAYWXH010000007.1:0-5426 GCA_964462295.1 uncultured Atribacterota bacterium | reverse complement strand
TGGGCAAGAAAATTCGCAAGTTTTATATATATACGGGTAGATGTTACATCCTTTAAGATAAATTCATATTTAGGGCTTTTAAGCTCCCCTACTACCTTTTTTAAATTAGGATTTTCCTCCAATACACTATCCACATAGGTTGAAAATTTAGAATGGAGAATCTCTACATCTCCGAACTCCTTTTCCCAATCGGGAAAATAACTGGGGAGCTCGTATAATGGAAATTCGTGATCCGTACCATTCATTATGAGAATATTATTTGTGGTTTTATGTGCCGAAAGTGTCTCTATCTCATTTCTAAATACCTCTTTCATTTTAAGAGTATCTCTTCCAAAGTGTGCACCATTAGAGTATGAATGAATAAGATTTATAGTATGAATACTATCTCCATTAGGGGATGACCAGATAAATTCGGTCTCCCTTGAGGCATCACCTACCCCTCTCCACAAAATTGCCGCCTTGAGCCCTAAACCCTTCAGGATAGATGGTGTATATGCAGTATGTCCGAACATATCAGGAAGATATCCTACTTTAATCCCCTCTATCCCCCATTTTTTCAATAACTTATGAGATATAAGAAAATTCCTTATAAAAGATTCTCCTGTTATAAGAAACTCATCTGGTAAGATATACCAGGGGCCTACCTCCAATTTCTGGGATTTAATAAGGGAAACTATCTCTTCTTTCTTTTCAGGCCTTAACTCAAAATAGTCTTCAAGAACAACAGTTTGTCCATCTAAAGAAAATGACTTAAAACTATCATGGGTCTTTATACCATCTTTAAGGTTATCCATAAGGGTCAGAAGTCTCATCCTAAATATCTCAAAGGTAAGATACCACTCTCTATCCCAATGTGTATGGGTAACTACATGAACCTTTGTCTTAGTTTTCATGGTTTACTCCTTAAAAATATATTTATGTATATACAGGTAATTACTATATTAAATATAAAATTTTTTCTTCTTTAGTGCAAGTTTAATTATAATTGATTATAGTGTATATACAGGTAATACAGATATAAAATAGAGGAATATCTCTCTTTTTCTTAAAATTTTAAAATTTTTTGATTACTTTGAAGGAAAAAGCTTATTTATAGCCTTTTTGAGGTTTTCTATGCTGTAGGGTTTTTGAAGGAAAGTAATTAAATCTCCTGTAGCTACATCCCTTATATCTTCCTTTGTATAACCAGATGAGAATACTACTTTAATCCCAGGATCTTTTTCTCTAATTTTTTTAAGTAGCTCGAGTCCATTCATCTCAGGCATACTATAATCAATTATTGCAAGTTTAATATCTGGGTGATTATGCAGTATTTCCAAAGCTACTTTTCCGCTTTCTGCACTAAAGGACTCATATCCCAAAAGTGAGAGCATCTCTCCAAGTACATCTCTTATATATGGTTCATCATCTACAATAAGTATTTTCGATCTCTTTTCATCTAACCTTTCTTTTTCATTTTTTGTCACCTTCTCTTCTTGGGGAGAAGTAAGGGGGAGATAGATCCTAAAAGTAGTACCCACTCCTTCCTCTGTCTTTAGAAAAATAGCACCATCATACCCTTTGACTATACCAAAAACAGAAAAAAGTCCCAACCCTCTACCCATACCTTTTGTAGAGTAAAATGGCTCAAAAAGATGAGATTTTATACTTTCAGGTATACCAGGCCCTTCATCTGTTACCTCAATTACTGCATATTCTCCACCTTTAAAATCAGATGGCACAATAAAATCGGAAGAAAGAGGTGGATAAATTTCTTCCTTGGAGACCTTTAAGGTTATCTTTGCACCCTTTTTAGATATCACATCATTGGCGTTTATAACAAGATTTGTTACTATCTGTTGAATCTGTCCCCTATTTCCTTTTATATATATCTTATCTTCAGGCACATCTATCGTAAATATTATATCCTTTGAAATAGAAGTCCTCAAGAACTCTCCTACACGGAGGACCTCCTCTCCAAGGTTGATTACCTCCTCTTCTAACATTCTACTACCTGCATATGAAAGCATCTGATTTGCAAGGTTTTTCGCCTCCTCAGATGCCCTAAGAATAGAATCTACATATTTCTTAAGCTCATCAGGGGCCTTTTTTTCTAAAATAGATGCACTTCCCATTATTGCCGTAAGAATATTGTTAAGGTCATGGGCTATATTTCCTGCCATTCGCCCAAGGCTCTTTAGCTTTTCATCCTTTTCTATCTGTTTTTTTATTTTTACCTCTTCTGTTACATCTCGAGCTATAGAAAGGATCCCTCGAAGTTCCTTTTTTGTATCATATACGGGTACTTTTCTTGCTTCAAAGAAAAATTCCCTTCCATCTGAGAAGGTATACCTACTTATATATTGGATAGGTTTTTTTGTTTTCAATAATTCAGTATCTGACTCACTTCCCCTTTTAAACCCTTCTTTAAAGGCCTCATCTTTTAGATATCTGACAAGTTCCTCATTTGTTCTACCTTTATAATCTATACTATTTAAACCAAAAAACTCAAGGGTAAAATTATTTGCAAATAGCCATCTTCTTTCTTTATCCTTAATGATAATAATATCAGGGAAAGAATTTAGCAAGGTATCAAGGTGTAGGGTCACATTATCTAACTCCCTTTTTGTCTTATACCTTGAGAGGAAAACGCCAAAAAGATATGCAGATATTCTTAGAAACTCTATCTCATCCTCAGACCACAAATCATCTCCTCTAACCCTATCAAGTCCTATAAAACCTAAGTACTCATTCTCTATGTATACAGGTACAACTAAAATGGCCTTGATATCTTGTGCCTTAAGCTCTTCTCTAAGAATAGGATTTTTTATATCTGAGACCTTTCCCATAAAATACTTATTTCTTGAGATATCCTTGAATAGACCTTGGCTCTCATGTGGGAAAAACTGAAGCTTGGGGTTATTGATCTGTGGGGAGATACCTTCTCTTGTCCACTCTGCTACCAAAGAGGAATAAATTTCTTCCTTTAAAGAGAAAACCTTAAACCAATAACTCCTATCTGCATTTAAAAAAATACCTATTTTTTCTAAAATCTCAGCTGTTACATCTTCTAAGGAAGGGGAAGTCAAAAATAATTCAATTATATTAAGTAAAATAGAAAAGGCACGCATATTAACCTACAAAAAACCTCCTTAGACCATTTACTTTTGTCTATTTTATTTTACTCCCATTATAGTGAAATTGTCAAATAAGCCAAAAAACAAAAAAAGCCCCTTTCGGGGCTTTTATCTATTCCTCATCGGAATCGTTTTGGGGTTTCTCCTCCTTCTCTTCTTTTTTCCCAGATAGTGATATAGGATTTTTCCCCATAAATAAGACTACCAAAGCCAAAATACCTAACAAGAAGGCAAGCCATGCCATAAAGGTGGTCATTCCCCCTGCCTTTCTCTTTAACTTTTTCTCAAGTTCTTCTATCTTCTTTTGGGATTCTTTTTGAGATGTTGCAAAATCTTCTTTTACCTTTGAAAGGGTTTGTCCCATACTTTCCTTTTCTGCAGCCAATTTTTTTAATCTTGCTTCAAAAGAGGCATTTGCCTTTGAAAGTTCCTCAACTTTCTTAGATAGGGTACTAACAGTATTACCCAAAGAAGAGACATCATCCTTAAGGGTTTTTAACTGAGGCATAAGGGCCTTAAGCTCTTCTAACCCCTTTTTATTGCCCTCTACATCTTTTAATATGTCATTAAATTTACTTACCATACTATTTACCTTCTCATCTACTTCTTTGGTTAAAGAGTCAAGCTCTTTATTTACCTTATTTTCCAATGTATCTATCTTCGCTTGGGTTTCAGAGACCATATTTTTCTCTTCCTCTTTGAACTTCTCAAGCTCATCAATCTTACCTTGAAGCTTCTTAACACCCATCTCCACATCAAAAATTCTTGCCTTAATATCTTTTAGCTCTCCCATGATAGATTTCTGTAGATCCTCAATGGTAAGCTCTCTTCCAGTGGTAGTCTCAGAAAAAGCAATAAGAGAAAACACAAAAGAAAATAGGATTACAAAAGACAATATTATAACACCCTTTGACTTCATAACAATTAACCTCCTTTTATTAAAAATTTCCAATTGTTTTTTAATTATACCAGAACTTATAGAAATTTACAAGGCTAAATACTAAGAGAGATCCCGAGTCTTTCAAGTGTAATCATGGCCTTTTTTCTTACTTCAAAAGAAATCTTATCTATAAAGTTGTAAGAGATACCTAAAAAATTCAAAAGTTCCTTATTTTCTATGTCATAATAAGACGCCCCTGGGGTTATCATTCCATAGTATTTGACTATATTGTTAGCAATCATAGTTATAACAGAGATAGTCCTCGTTTTTTCCCCGTGAAATTCCAAGGGGACTACCTCATCATGGTGAAGCTCAATAGCCTTTGTAAGCTCATATGGAAATCGCCACATACGTGCAAGAAACCCACCTAAAAATGCATGATCTATCCCCGTGATTTCTCTTTCTACCTCAAAAAATGGTCTCCACTTCTCTGTAGTATTTGAAATTACCTCTTTGAATATATCTGGATAAGATAAAAACTCTACAATCTTCCCTATATCATGGATTAAAGAAGCGGTAAAGGCCTCTTCTGCATCTTCAAACCCACTGAGTTGAGCTATATACTCTGCGACTATGGCTGCTCCGAGAGAGTGAAACCAAAAGGCCTTCCAGTCATAATGAGGCACAGAAGGGAGATAGCTATGAGTCATAGGTTTTAATATATATTCAGAAATATCTGAAAACCCTATGATACTTATCGCCTCTCTTGGTCTTATTATCTTTCTCGATAGGGCATAATATGCAGAATTTGCCAATCTCAATATATTAAAAGTCAAAACAGGGTCGTGTGTAATCATAAAGATTATCTCTTTTTGTACCTCTGGAGAATCCTCTATATTCATTTTGGAAAAACTCTTCAAAAGTCTTCCCACATCCATTAATGTAGGTAGATTTCGTAGATTTCTAAGTTTTCTCTCTATGTCTTTATCTCTTAACATGGTATACCTCATCTGGGGCAAGGTCAAGATAAAGCCCCCTTTTCTTGACAGATCTTATTATATTTTGCCCCAATTTTTTACATATCTCCCCCTTATGATAACTTATCTGTTTGGGAGAAACCTCATAATCATCTTTCCAGAGTCTTGCCATTATCTCATCATAGGAGATAACCTTTCCAGGAGATAGTGAAAGCAAAGTTAAAAGTTCAAATTGCTTATATGTAAGCTTTATAGTTTTTCCCAAAAAAGAGACCTCATCGGGCCTTTCGTAATCTATATATAACTTATAATCTGTTACTTTCTCTCTTTTGCGACTAAGGGATATTATATTGCTCAATAGATTTCTTATATTATCATCTTCCAAAGAGATGTTATTGAGTATTTTTACTGTTACATCTACTACCCATAAAAACCTATCAAAAAACTCAAGGA
>CAYWXH010000006.1:0-55146 GCA_964462295.1 uncultured Atribacterota bacterium | reverse complement strand
TATCTTTCTCCCCTCTTATAAGGAATGATGAGTGCTGCAGGACCTTTTACGCGCTTAGATACACCCAAAAGTGCAAGGATTGTAAGTACATAAGGCAGCATAAGGAAGAATTGATACGGAATCTTGAAACCTACAGCCTGAAGCCTTAGTTGTAAAGCATCTGCTCCACCAAATAAGAAAGAGCCCCAAAGTGCATTTATAGGATGCCAATTACTAAATATAGTTAATGCAATAGCGATAAAACCACGACCTGCTGTCATTTCATCTAAGAACATATTAAATTGTGCTAAAGATAAAAATGCACCACCTATCCCTGCAAGCATTCCACCTATAATAAGGGATATATACCTTATAAAATAGACATTTACACCTACCGTATCCGCAGATACAGGATTTTCACCTACAGCTCTTATTTTAAGGCCAAAATTTGTTTTAAATAAAAATATGTAGGCAAGGGGTGCAAGAATTATCGCAATATAGGTAAGTGCATATTGTTGAAAAAAGATCTCTCCTATCACCGGGATTTTTGAAAGCACAGGAATATTTAGGGGATCAAAAGGTTTGATATGAGGTGGAACACTCATAACACCAAAAATTGCTCTAAAGAAAAAGAAAGATAGTCCACTACTTAAGAGGTTGATAGAAAGACCACTTATTTCTTGACGGGTACGTAAAGTAACAGTTAGAAAAGCCATTACCAGCCCGAAAATACCCCCAATTACTAAGGCATTCAAGACCCCAAGCCAGAGACTTCCTGTCTTAAAAGCTGTGACAAAGCCTACCATAGCACCCATAAGCATAGTACCTTCTACTCCAAGGTTTAATACCCCAGACCTTTCAGCAATAATCTCTCCAACTGTTGCAAAAAGTATAGGAGTAGCCATCCTTATAGTTGCAGCACCAAGACCTATCAAAAATGATGCATTTAATATTTTTTCTATCATTTTGCCACCTCTTTTCCTTCTACCCTTACAAATCTTATCTTATATTCAGAGAATATGGTAAGGGCAAGGATTGTTATAAGGGTTATCCCTTGAACTGCATATGTAAGGGCTACAGGCACATCCGTAAGCCTTTGCATCATACCTGTTCCTGTAATCAATGAGGCAAAAAACAGGGCAGAAAGAATAACCCCTATAGGATGGAGTCTCCCCAAAAGGCCTACCACCACACCTGCATATCCGTAGCCAGGAGAAAGTCCTTCTATCAATTTTTTCTGAACACCAGCCACCTCTCCTGCACCTGCAAGACCCGCAAGTCCACCACTTATTAGTATAGTGAGAAGGAATATTTTACTTACATCTATACCACCATATTCTGATGCCTTTTGGCTTGCCCCTACTGCCCTTATTCTATAACCAACAACCATTTTTTTTAGTAATATAAAAATTACAATAGCTGCAATAAAAGCTAACAAAACCCCTAAATGTAATCTACTCCTTTTCACAAGCAAAGGAAATCTTGCAGCCTTTGCAATAATTGGGGAAGAAGGCCACATAGTTCTTGGATTTTTCCAAGGACCATGAACAAGTAACCCTACTATGTTAATCATAATATAGTTAAGCATAATGGTTGTAACAACCTCATTTGCATTAAATTTTACCTTTAACCATCCTGCCAAGAGTCCCCAAAGACCCCCTGCAATAAAACTCAATATTATTACAAGAGGAATAAGTATATATGAAGGCCAGTGAGTAAAAGTTATCCCAATCCATGTAGTGGCTATTGCCCCTGCGTAGAGTTGTCCTTCCATTCCTATATTCCAAAACTTTGCATTAAAGGCCAAAGATGCGGCAAGACCTGTAAGCATAAGAGGTCCCGCCTTTACAAGGGTTTCAGTTATTGCAAACCTACTTCCCCATGAACCTTTCACTATATAATAGTATGCCTCAAGTGGTTTTCCCCCTGCATAAAGTATTAGCATAGAAGATATGAGGAGAGAAATAACTACTGCTATAATAGGGAGAAAAATCTGAACCCAAATAGAAGGAACTTGTCTTTCTTCAAGCATTAACTTCATTTTCTAACCCTCCTTCTTCTTTAACTCCTGCCATGAGAAGCCCAAGCTTTTCAATATTTTGCCTTGCATCCTCTGGATCTAAAATACCCATCACCCTACCCTCATATATAACAAGTATTCTATCACTTAATGACAGTATCTCTTCTAAGTCTTCGGAAATAAGGAGTATTGCCTTTCTATTTTCTCTTTCTTTCAAAAGCCTCTCTCTTATATACTCTGTCGCACCTATATCAAGTCCTCGTGTAGGCTGAGAAGCAATAAGAAAAACAGGGTCTCTTGAAATCTCTCTTCCTAAAATGAGTTTTTGCAAATTTCCCCCTGAAAGGACCTTTACAATAGCATTTATAGCAGGAATCTTTATATTATAATCCTTTACTAGCTCTTGAGTAAAATTACTTATCTCTCTATAATTCAAAAACCCATTCCTTGCAAATGGTGGATCTTTATGCGTCTCAAGAACCGCATTCTCTTTTATCTCAAAATCAAGTATAAGACCTCTTTCCATTCTATCTTCTGGGATATATGAAACCTTTTTCTCTATAAGATATGCAGGTGTCTTCCCTGTAATATCTTCTCCATTTAGATAAATCTTTCCCTCCTTTAGAGGTCTTAACCCATATATTACCTCTTCAAGCTCTTTCTGCCCATTGCCTGATACACCTGCTATGCCAAGAATTTCTCCCTCTCGAATAGAAAAACTTATTCCATCTAAGGCAAGTAATCCTTTATCATTTAAGGCCTTTAATCCTTCTACCTTTACAACCTCTCTTCCTGGTCTAAACTCAGATTTGGAGAGAGTAAAAATTACATCCCTCCCTACCATGATTCTTGCAAGCTCTTGTGGAGAGGTATCTTTTGTGTTTAGGGTCTTTATAGATTTACCATCTCGTAAAACTGTAACACGATCTGAAATCTTCATAACTTCATCTAATTTATGAGATATAAAAACAACGGATTTCCCTTCTTTCTTCATATCCTTTAAGACTTCAAATAGTTCATCTGCCTCCTGTGGAGTAAGAACAGCGGTAGGCTCATCAAGTATAAGGATATTAGCCCCTCTGTAAAGGGCTTTTATTATCTCAACCCTCTGCTTCTCACCAACAGAAAGTTGCCATACCTTTGCCCAGGGGTCAATTTTAAAATTATATCTTTTGGCTATATCCCTTATTTTCTCTGCAGCCCCTTTTAAATCTAAAAAGGGTTCCCTGGGAGATTTTAAACCCAAAATTACATTCTCCACCACTGTAAATGGAGGCACAAGGGTAAAATGCTGATGGACCATACCTATTCCAAGATTAATAGCATCAAGAGGGGAATTAATTTTCACTTCTCTATCATTTAGATATATATGTCCCTCTTCAGGCCTATAGAGACCATATAAAATATTCATAAGTGTAGTTTTACCTGCACCATTTTCTCCCAATAAGGCATGGACCTCACCTTTCTTGAGAGAGAAATTCACATGATCATTTGCCAAAACCCCTGGAAATATCTTAACAATTCCTTCCATTCTAAGTAGCATTTTTATTTCCTCCTATAACAAAAGAGGGGAAGATCTGATCTTCCCCTCTTTATTGTTTATAAATAATACTATTAGTCAGATTTTGGTGTATTTTCGTCAACAGGAACTCTAAATGTACCCATCAATATCTTCTTTGTCCTTTCCTCTACCATTTTCTTTATATCATCAGGTAATGGGAATTTTGGATTCAAAACTAACTTTGCACCACCTTTTGCCATCATTGTCCATTCACGCAGATCCATAGCTTTAAATGTACCGTTTGCTACTTCATTTATTACATACTTTACAAGTGGATACATATCCCACACAGGGCTTGCTATAACAGTCTTTGGTCCAAGTTCTGACTGATCAGTCAAATTACCTATTGCATATACGCCTTTTTCCTTACATGCCTCAATTACTCCATATCTTTCTGCATAAAGTACATCTGCCCCTGCATCAATCTGAGCAAGTGCTGCTTCTTTTGCCTTTGGAGGATCAAACCAACTTCCTATAAATGTAACTTTTACCTTTACTTTTGGATTTACTTCTTTAGCACCTGCAATAAATGCATTTATTAATCTGTTAACCTCAGGAATTGGATAACCACCAACTACACCTAATACATTTGTTTTTGTAATCTTTCCTGCTATCATACCTGCAAGGTATGCAGGTTCATGAATCCAGTCATCAAATACTGCAAAATTTGGCTCCATTGGGCCAAGACCAGAACCTGCAATAAATGCTACTTCAGGATAATCCATAGCCACCATTCTTGCAGCTTCCTCTACAGTAAATACATCTAAGAATAGTGCATCAAACCCACGAGATGCATATTCCCTCATAACATGTTCATAGTCAGAAGAAGGCACTTTTTCAGTATACTCATACTTAAAACCAAACTCCTTCTGTGCCTTTACAAGGGCCTGGTGAATACAACCATCCCACGGTTCTTCGATAGCTGTGTTAAAGATTGCTGCGACTTTCAAATCTTTCGGGCTTTTTGCATAAGAAATGCCAGAGAAAATAAATAATGAAAGAAGCATAGAAACCAATAATAAGCCTACAAATAACTTCTTCATACTAAAACCTCCTTTCTTTTTTGTTTTTAAGGGATCTACCCTTTAAATCTCTAAAAATGGCTAAGTTCTTTCTCTTCATTTCCTATTTTTAAAACCTTTTTATATATATTTTCAGCAACTACCTTTCCCTTCCTTATAGTTATTCTTCCTGCCCCTACCCTTAATGCCTCGTAAAAAGAAGGGGCATCAAGAATGACAATATTTGCATCTTTTCCCTTTTCTATACCGTATCTGTCCAAAATCCCCAACTGTTTTGCTGCACCTTCTGTCATCATATGGTATATCGCATCTATTTCTTGAGGCAGAGTAAGTTGTGCTACATGAGCAAAAATATTTGCAACTTCTAATATATCACCCTTACCAAATGGATAGAAAGTATCTTTAATACAGTCCTGTCCAAATGTTACATTCACACCTGCCTCTAAAAGTTCCTTTATCCTTGTAAGCCCACGTCTTTTTGGGTATGTATCAAAACGACCTTCAAGCACGATATTTGTAACAGGGTTGGATTCCATTGTAATATCTGCCTTCTTTACAAGAGAAATAACCTTTGCTGCATGTACATCATTGTAAGATGAAAGTGCGCAGGTATGGTCTGCTGTAACTCTACCCTCATATCCTTCCTTTATAGTCTTTGCAGCAAGATACTCTAATGTACGAGAATATGGGTCATCATTTTCGTCTGTATGAGAATCAATAGGTGCATCAAATTTTTTAGCAATTTCAAAAAGGATTTCTATATGTCTTTTAGAATCATCCTCTGTCATCTCATTGTGAGGCATACCACCTACTACATCCGCACCCATCTCCATTGCCTCATAGAGTAATTTCTCTGTACCTGGATCCTGCACTATTCCTTCTTGAGGAAATGCCACAATCTGAAGGTCTACCAAGTCTTTGTATTTTTCACGAGTCGCAAGTAGCCCCTCTAAAGGCTTTAACCCTCCTATGGTATCTACATCTACATGCGTTCTAATATGGGTCACCCCATTTGCAATTTCCCACTCTATAACCTTACCTGCCCTCTCCACTATATCTTCTATAGTATAATTTCTTTTCTTTTCCCAAAGAATCTCTATAGCCTCTTGTAAAGTACCAGAGACATTAGGCCTTACTGTATCAACTACTAAAACCTTATCAAGATGGATATGAGGATCGATAAAAGAGGGGGAGACAAAACGTCCATTGGCATCTATAACTTTGACAAAATCTCCTTTTATCCCAGGGGCTACCTCTATAATCTTGCCCTTATCACAAGCAATATCAACAAGTTCACTCCTATTATAGAGTTTTGCATTTTTTATAAGTAAATCCATAATAATCCTCCTTTTTATAGAATATTATAATTATCAGTTCTATAATATTATATAACATTTTCATTCAGGTGTCAAAGTTTTTTCTCTCTATACGAATAAAATTTTATTTATCTTTTCATAAAAAACTTTTAGTTTATCTAGTGTTGCATTTTTTCCCTTCTGAACAGCCTCTTTTGCCCTAAAAAACTCAAAAGTTTTTATTCTTTTATCATGTAAATCATTTTTATATGGAGAAATAATTACATCCGCATCCTCTATACATTTCTCTTCAACAATACGTCCCATTATATCAGATGAAATAGCTACAATATCTGTAAATCTCATAGGCTTATCCTTCCTACGGTTAATAGGAATTCTAAGGTCTATTTTACCCTCTCTTAATCTCTCTATTCTTTTAATCTTTTCCAATAAACTTTCTCTCTCTTCTTCTATTTCCTCAATTTCAATTTCTACAATTTTATCATCCATATAGTCAGAGAGTCTCACTGCAATTACTATATCTGCGCCCATATTTTTTACAACATCTACCGGAACAGGGTCTATTACTCCACCATCTACAAGATAATAATTTTTATATATAACAGGGGCAAAAACCATGGGGATAGAAGAACTTGCCCTTACTGCCATAACCACAGAACCTCTATTTATTATTACTTTTTTCCCACTATACATATCTGTAGCTACAGCAGAGAAAGGAATCTTAAGATCAGAAAAGGTAACTCCCTCAAGGCCAAGTTCCTTTAAAAGTGTAATAATCCTTTTTCCAGAAAACATACCACTAAAATTTAAAGTAGGGTCAAAAAGGGCCATGGTTTTTTTTCGATTAAGAGAAAGAGAAAAATCCTTTAATTGCTTCAAAGGAATACCTACTGCATAGAGAGCCCCTACTACTGCACCAATACTTGTTCCCGCTATGGCATCTATGGGGATTCCATATTCTTCAAGAACTTCTAAAACCCCTATATGAGCTATACCTCTGGCCCCTCCACTACCAAGGGCAAGTCCGATTTTTTTACCAGCTTTTTTAAACTTTGAAATCTTATCAAAAAAATCCTCTTTGGTAATACTTAACTCTCCCATAGATTTTCCCCTTTCATATTTTTTTATTAAAATTATAACATGATTTCTTAAGTTCAATTTGACAAATGTACAAAAATAGGACTATAATAATGACAAATATTTTACAAAGGGAGGGTATTTATGAAAACTAAAACCTTACTAATTTCTATCTTAGTTTTTTCAATGGTTTTATTTTTGTTTAGTTTTGGTAATGCATTTGCAAGACAAAAAGTACTTGTATTTGGAAGTAGTGGCGATGCTGTAAGGCTTGATCCAGGGGATGTAACAGATGGAGAATCTATCCAAAGAATGGATAATATCTTTGAAAGCCTTGTAGAGTACAAGCCTGGTACCACAGAAATCCAGCCATGTCTTGCTACCTCTTGGGAAGTCTCTTCTGATGGGAAAGAGATTGTTTTCCACCTTAGAAAGGGTGTAAAATTTCACGATGGTACAGACTTTAATGCAGATGCTGTAGTATTTTCTCTTGCAAGACAGTATGATCCCAATCATCCGTTTCACAAGTATGGGGAATGGGCATACTGGGGTTATATGTTCAGTGATATCAAAGAGGTTCAAAAAATTGATGACTATACTGTAAAAGTTGTATTAAAGAGAAGAAATGCATCTATTATGACAAGTATGGCTATGTTTACAGTAGCTATAGTAAGTCCTACAAATGCTAAAAAATATAAAGAAGATGCCTTTAAGCATCCCGTAGGTACAGGGCCATTTAAGTTTGTAGAGTGGGTAAAAGATGATCATATTACATTAGTTGCAAATGATAATTATTGGAGAGGCAGACCTAAATTAGATAAACTTATATTTAAAGTCATTCCTGATCCATCTGCAAGACTCATGGCACTCGAAACTGGACAGGTTCAGGGAATAGAATATCCAAACCCTGCAGATTTCGAAAGAATAAAAAAGAATCCAAACTTAAAACTTCTAACACAGCCAGGAATGAATGTAGGCTATATGGCAATGAATACAGGTTATGGCTATGTGGATAAAAATAAAAACGGAAGAAAAGATGAAGACGAACCATGGGTGAAGACCCCTGGATACTACGAACCCCTTACAAAGAAAAAGGTAAGACAGGCAATAAACTATGCAATAGACAAAAAATCCATAGTAAAGAACATATATATGGGTACAGCAATTGTTGCTAAAAATGGTATGCCCCCATTTATGTTAGGTTACAATGATGCTATAAAAGATTACGAATACAACCCTGAAAAGGCAAAGAAGCTCCTTGCAGAGGCAGGCTATCCAAATGGTTTTGAGGTAACACTCTATGTAATGCCTGTATCTCGTCCATACATGTTTGATCCTCCAAAAATCGCAGAGGCAATCCAGGGATATCTTGGTGCTGTAGGTATAAAGGTAAAACTTTATCAGATTGACTGGGGCACCTATCTTGACGAAACAGAAGCAGGAAAACACCAGATGGCACTTTTAGGATGGACAGGAGATAACGGAGACCCTGATAACTTTATGAATGTACTTTATGGGCCAAACTCTGCATCTATAGGTTCTGCAGGGAATATTGCATTCTATCGTAGATGGGAAGTACAAGAACTCTTCGATAAAGCACTTGAAACCTATAATCCAGATGAAAGGGCTAAATATTACAAAGAGGCACAAGTAATGATACATGAAGATGCACCATGGGTATACATTGCACATGCAAATCAAAATATAGTATTTAGAAAGAATGTAGAAGGGTTTGTACTTTCGCCTACAAGTAGAAAGTTCTTTTACCCTGTTGATATAAAGTAAAAATACCAGTAAAAGAAAGGGGTACCTTAGGTACCCCTTTCTTTTTGAAAGAAAAGGGGTATATACAAAAATGAAGTGGTATATTACAAAACGACTATTAATGCTTATACCGGTACTTCTTGGTACTTCAATTATAGTTTTTTCCCTTATTCATCTCACCCCAGGAGATCCTGCTCGCACTATTGCAGGAGAACATGCATCAGAGGAGACAATCCAAAAAATAAGGGAAAAGTATGGACTTGATAAGCCATTATATGTTCAATACTTTATCTGGTTAAAGGATGCACTAAAGGGGGATCTTGGTAAATCCATAGTATCTCACGAATCTGTTACAAAAGAAATTTTTGATAGATTCCCAAATACCTTCGAGCTTACACTTGTTGCTATGTTATTTGCTGTAGCGGTAGGAGTTTTTGCAGGTATAATATCAGCATCCAAACAATATTCTCTTTTGGACTATACTGTTATGGGTATAGCCATATTTGGGGTTTCTATGCCTATATTCTGGCTTGGCATTATGCTTATGATGATATTTGGTGTATATCTTAGATGGCTCCCTATTGGTGGAAGAATATCCATGATGGTCTCCATAAAAAGAATTACAGGGTTTTATATAATAGATAGTATTATAACAGGAAATATGGAGGCCCTTCTTAGCACTCTTCGCCACCTCATTCTTCCCTCTGTTGCCTTAGGGACAATTCCAATGGCTACAATTGCAAGGGTTACACGCTCTTCAATGCTTGAAGTCTTAAGGCAAGATTTTATAAGGACAGAACGGGCAAAAGGACTTCCCGAAAGATTGGTAATCTATAAGCATGCTGTAAGGAATGCCCTCATTCCTGTCGTTACAGTAATAGGGCTTAATTTCGGCCTTTTGCTCGCAGGCGCCATCCTTACAGAAACGGTATTTTCATGGCCTGGTATCGGAAGGTACATAATAAATGCGGTAAAAATGAGAGATTACCCCGCTGTTCAAGGGTGTGTACTATTTTTTGCATTTTTATTTGTGATTGTAAATCTTCTTACAGACATTTTATATATCTATATAGATCCAAGAATAAGGTATAGGTAGAGGAAAATGAACGGAAACTATCTTATAAAGAGATTTTTAAAAAATAAGTCTGCAGTAGTAGGTCTTGTTATAGTACTTATACTTGTTTTGAGTGCAATCTTTGCAGATAAAATCGCACCTAATAACCCCACTCCATCACCTCCAAATCTCTCTATAAAATTAAAACCTGGATTTTGGAGTGATAAAGGGGTACCAGGTATGCCACTTGGCACAGACGGCCTTGGTAGATGTATATATAGTAGAATTTTATATGGTGCACGAGTAAGTTTGGCATCAGGATTTATAGCCGTTGGAATAGCTATGTTGCTTGGCATCACCTTTGGTGTAATTGCCGGATATTTTGGGGGTTGGATAGATACCTTAATTATGAGGTTTGTAGATATAATGTTTGCATTCCCTGCACTCCTTTTAGCCATAGTAATAGTTACAGTAATAGGACAAGGACTATTTAAGGCAATGGTTGCAATTGGTATAGTGTACACCCCCCAAATGGCAAGGATTATAAGAAGTTCTGTACTTTACATAAAAGAAATGGAATATATAGAAATCCAAAGGGCAATCGGTTCCAGCCACTTAAGGGTAATACTTAGGCATGTATTACCAAATAGCATTGCCCCTGTAATAGTATACGGAACCCTTATGCTTGCAACTGCAATACTTGACTGTGCGGCTTTGGGATTTTTAGGATTAGGTGCACAACCTCCCACACCAGAATGGGGGGCCATGCTTTCTCGAAGCTATTCATACATAGTAAGCGGGGCATGGTGGGCTGCTACATTTCCAGGGATTGCTATTTTACTCTCTGTAATGGGTCTAAATCTTTTAGGTGATGGACTCAGAGACATACTTGATCCGAGGTTGAAAGATTAAAATGGGAGAACTTCTAAATGTAAAAAACTTAAAAACCTACTTCTTTACGCATGAAGGCATAGTAAAGGCGGTAGATGATGTAAGCTTTAGTATAAAAAAGGGAGAGACCCTCTCTATAGTAGGAGAATCTGGGTCAGGAAAGTCAGTAACTGCCCTATCTATAATGAGATTAGTCCCCAATCCCCCAGGAAAAATAGTAGGAGGAGAGATAATCTTTGATGGGACAAATCTCCTTGGTTTACAAGAAAAAGATATGATAAAAATTCGTGGCAAAAGAATTTCTATGATCTTTCAAGAGCCTATGACTTCATTAGACCCTGTATTTACAGTAGGCCATGAGATAATGGAAGCACTCATCCTTCACCAGGGGATGGATAAAAAAAGTGCAAGAGAAAAGGCCATTGAACTTTTGAAAATTGTGGGTATCCCCGACCCGGAAAAGAGAATAGATAACTATCCCCATGAGATGTCAGGGGGCATGAGACAAAGAGTCATGATTGCAATGGCATTATCGTGTAACCCTGATCTCCTAATAGCTGATGAACCTACAACAGCGCTTGATGTTACGATCCAAGCTCAAATTCTACGACTCATGAAGGACCTTACCAAAAAATTTAATACAGCACTTATTCTTATAACACATGACTTAGGAGTTGTTGCCGAAACTGCAGATAATGTAATTGTAATGTATGCAGGTCATATAATGGAATATGCAGATGTAATAGAACTTTTTGAAAATCCTCTTCATCCCTATACCTCCGGCTTAAGTAGGGCTATCCCAAGACTTGATGCAGAGGCAGAGTATTTAGAGACAATTGAGGGGACTGTTCCCAATCTTGCACATCTACCATCTGGATGTCCTTTTCATCCAAGATGTAAATATAAGAAACCTATATGTGAAAAAGAACTTCCAAAATTAATAAAAGTAAAAGAAAACCACTGGGTAAGGTGTCACTTATATAAAGAGAGGGGATAATCAATGGAAAATATCTTAGAAGTAAAAGACCTAAAAAAATGGTTTACAACAGGTGAATCTACCTTGGGAAAGAAAGAGATAGTAAAGGCAATTGATGGGATAAGTTTTAGTATCAACAAAAAAGAAACACTAAGTCTCGTCGGGGAATCAGGGTGTGGAAAGACTACAACGGGAAAGGTAATCTTACGCATTCTTGACCCTACATCTGGTTCTATCCTTTTCGAGGGCAAAGATATTACAAAACTCTCAAGAAGAGAAATGATGAGATATAGAAGAAAAATGATGATAATATATCAAGATCCTTTTGGCTCCTTAGACCCAAGGATGACAGTAAAAAATGCTATAGCAGAACCTATGGAGGTACATAGACTGGGGACCAGAAAAGAGATAGAAGAAAAAGTAATAGAACTCATGGAAAAGGTAGGACTCTCACCAGATTACAGGAACAGGTACCCACATGAATTCTCAGGGGGTCAAAGACAAAGGATAGGAATTGCACGCGCCCTTGCCACAAACCCAGAATTCATAGTAGCGGATGAACCTGTATCTGCCCTTGATGTATCTATTCAGGCCCAAATTATTAATTTATTAAAAGACTTACAGAAAGAATTTGGACTTACCATCCTCTTTATATCTCACGATCTTTCTGTAGTTAAACATATAAGCAATAGAATAGCTGTTATGTATCTTGGAAAAATAGTGGAAATTGCAGAAAAAAAAGAACTCTTTGAAAATCCTAAACATCCCTATACATTAGCCTTGTTATCTGCCATCCCGATACCTAACCCAAAGGCGAAAAAGAAAGAAGTAATATTAGAAGGAGATTTACCAAGTCCTATAAATCCTCCCTCTGGATGCAGGTTTCATACAAGATGTCCATATGCAAAACCTATATGCAAAGAAGTCGAGCCTCCTTTAAAAGATGTAGGGAATAACCATATGGTAGCATGCCATCTGTTTTAACTAGGTTTCTAAATATATTTTTTATCATTTTAGAATTTAATATAGTAATTCTATCAAAAGCTCTTGACATCGTATGATTTTTTGTGTTAATATAGTTTAAAAAATTAAAAGGGGGCAAAGATGTTACCTATAGAAAGAAAAGAACTTATTCTTAATCTATTGAGGGAGAAGAAGCTTGTAAAAATAAGGGAATTAGAAGAACTTTTAGATGTATCCCTTATGACAATCCACAGAGATATAAAGGCCTTGGAAAAAGAGGGCAAGGTAAAGAAATTAAGAGGAGCAATTATTGGCGTAAATTTAGAAAAAGATAGGGAATCGCTGTTTGAAGAAAGGGCTAAATTAAACGTAGATAAAAAGATAGCAATAGCAAGAGAGGCAATAAGACTTATAAAAAAGGGAGAGTACGTGCTTTTAGATGCCGGCACAACTACATTTCAAATTGCAAAACTTTTAGATATTCCTGTTACAGTAGTAACCAATGATTTATATATAGGGATAGAACTTGCCAATAAAGAACATGTTGAGGGAATGCTTACAGGAGGAGTAATACGGAAAATTACACGATCTCTTATAGGGCCTGAAACAGTGGAATCCATAAGAAAGACCCGTGCAACACAGGCATTTGTAGCAGCAAGTGGTGTAAGTGAATCTATGGAACTTTTAAGTGGTAACCCCATAGAAGGGGATGTAAAAAGGGCGTATATAAAAAGTGCACAACATCGAATTTTAGTTGTGGATAGCTCAAAATTTGGACACCACAATAAGTATGTATTTGCCCAAATGGATGAGATTGATACAATCATAACAGATTGGGAAATTGATAAAACATGTATAGAAAGAATCAAAAATTTAGGTAAAAATCTAATAATTGCAAAGAAATTTGGGAAGGCCAAGTGAGAAATAGGAAAATCGTACTTTCTGGTACATGGATTGTCGATTATATAAAATTTATAGATTACTATCCGCAAATAGGTTATCTATCATATATTCGAAAAGAAAGCATGGGAATTGGGGGAGGCCCTCATAATGTAGGTATAAATCTTAGAAGACTTGATGCCTCCCTTCCTCTATATGCCCTTGGAAAAGTAGGAAAAGATAAAGCAGGAGAAATAATATTAGAAAAACTTAAAAGGGAGAATATAGATACAAGATGGATAAAAATAGAGCCAAATAGCCCTACATCTTATACAGATGTCATGACAGAGATAGATACAGGGCGAAGGACTTTTTTCCATAACCAGGGGGCAAATACCTTACTTAATATTTCAGATTTCCCTATAAAAGAATTAAGAGATTCCATTTTTTATCTAGGTTACCTCATGGCCCTCCCTTCTCTTGAAAAAGAGGATAAAAAATTTGGCAATATAGCATCAAGATTATTTTCAGAGCTTAAATTGCAAAATGCAAAAATAGCACTTGATCTTGTAAGTATGGAAGGAGAATTTAAAAAAACTGTACTACCTACCCTAAAATATGTAGATTATCTTATTATAAATGAATTAGAGGCAGAAAAACTTACAGATATAAAGATAAATAAAGGGAAGGAAATAGATATAAACAATGTCATTGAAGCATCCAAAATGTTAAAATCACATGGTGTCAGGGAATATGTAATAGTACACTTTCCTCAAGGTGCTGTAGGGGTAACAGATGATACAAAGGTAATAATCCAACCATCCCTTGATATCCCTTCAGGAAAGATAGTAAATACACTTGGAGCAGGAGATGCATTTTTTGCAGGGGTGTTGTATGGTACTATAAAAAAATGGGATATAAAATCTTCTATGGAATTAGGCGTTACTCTTGCAGGAGCATGTCTTTTTTGGGAGACTACAACGGGAGATATAGATATGAAAAAGATAGAGGATATCAAAAAAAGATATGGTTTTAAAGACCTATCTTAGGCCACCTTCTCCTAATATACCGATTTCGAAATTCTCCTTAAGAAAAAATCTGTAAACAAAAATAAGAGGAAAGCAGATATAAAAAGAAGCGTAGAATATGCTTGCGCTTCACCCATTCGCCTTGCGGACAATAACCTTATCATTGCTACAGGAATAGTCATATTTTGTGATGTATCGTACAAAAGCAAAGTAGCCCCCACCTCCCCCATAGATATAGCAAAAGAGATAGAAAGTGAGGATACTATATATGGTATTAACATAGGTAATTCTACATAGATGAAGGTTTTGACTATACCTGCACCATCTATAAAGGCAGCCTCTCTTAAAGAATCATGGAGAGACTCTCTCCCTTCAAAGAAGATCTGCATAGCTATAGGAAGGGCAATTAAAGTATGTGCAATAATTATACCCCATCTTGGATAAAAAGCTATCCAATTTTTTATATAGATATACGAGAAACCTAATGTTATAGGAGATATAAAGAGTGAACTTGCAAAAACAAGGGAAAAAAGGCTTTTATATCTCTTTTTATACACAACATAAAAGCTCCCTATAATAATAAGAAAAGATACCAAAAATACTGAACAAAATGCATAAGTAAAGGTATTTATAATAGGAAGAAATAGACTTGTACCTATATAAGCATTAAAATTCTTAGAAAAAAGGTTAGAAAACCATAGTAATGTAACCCTATGATTTATAAAATCCCAAAATCCCCCAATAAACATAGCACCCATAGGGAGAAAAATTAATAAAAATATTACTATACCATAAAAATATCCCCAAACAGGAAACCTTTTTAGATTTTCCTCTTCTTTCACATAACTAAAATTATATTTACCTTTTATCCAGAACAATATATAAGATAAAAATAAAAGAATTATAAATTGCAACCACGCCAAGTTTGCCGCTTCTTTAAAATTTATCAATTTTGTAAGGTACATATAAATTTCTACCTCCAATGTTACATATCTTACCCCTCCTAAAACAAGAACAATGGCAAAACTCATAAAAGAATATATAAAGGTTATTAGAAAAGCTGAGAGTATAGCAGGGAAAAGATATGGAAGGTCTACAAAATAAAAAATTTGAAGTGGAGTTGCCCCTTGAATCTTTGCCTCTTCTTCATAAGTTTTAGAAAAACCTTCCCATTGACTCCCAATAATTCTTATGGATAACGCAAGATTATAAAATATATGGGCAAGAATAATAGCCCAAAAAGTATAAAGAATAGGGATATTTATTCCAAATAAGGTGTATATAAGACCTCTCTTCCCAAATAAAAGCACAAAACCCAAGGCAACACTCATTCCAGGCATTATAAATGAAATAAGAGAAAGAGATAAAAAAAACTTCTTCCCAAAAAATCTTGTTCTTGCTACAAGATATGCACCAGGAAGTGCCACTACTACTGTAATAAATGCAGATAAAAAAGATTCTTTAAATGTAAAGGAGAGGATTTTTAAATATAAATTACCTTTTAAAACCGAAAATAAACCAAAGGGGGAAAAATAATTTCCCAAAAAAAATACTAAAGGTATATAGAGAAAACTCAGAAAAAAGAGGATCGGTATCCAAAGAGATACCGATCCCCATCTCTTATTTAGAGACAATGATCTCTTCCCACCTACGAATCCATTTATCCTGATTTTTGGAAATAATCTCAGGAGGTATCGTAAGAATTTTATCTACTCTTGCCGCATATTTAAAAGATACAGGAAGTGATACATTAAGAACAGGAAACATCCATTGAGTAAGAGGTATCTCTCTTTGAAATTCTGGAGTTAACATAAACTCTATAAATTTCTTGGCAGATTCCAAATTCTTTGTACCTTTTACAATTCCAGCTCCTTCTATCTGTATATAACCACCTTCTTTAAATATAACTGCCCCATACTTTAAAGTCTTATAATTTTCATAACTATATGCAGGATCAGTAGCATAACTTACCATCATAGGGGCCTCTCCATTTGAAAACAGATTAAATGCTTCATCCCAACCAGAGGTTATGGTAAGAATATTCGGTATTAATTTTTTCCAATAAGAAGTAAATCCATCTTTATAAACTGCAATAGTCCAGTACAAAAATGCAAGACCTGTACTCGAAGTACGAGGGTCTTCAATAATTAAACTCTTTTTAAACTTCGGATCTAAAAGTTCTTCAAAGGTTTGCGGAGGAGTACTGAGACCCTTTTTATCATACACTATAGCGATAGCTCCAAAATCATATGGGATGAGATGATAAGTAGTGTCAAATATAAGTTCCTTATTTTTTATATTTTTAAGATTCTTAGGTTTGTATGGGACAAATACATTCTCTTTTAATGCTCGAGGCAACAAATTTTGATCTATTCCCAAAACTATATCTGCTTTTGGTCTTTGTTTTTCTAAAATTACACGTGAAAGCAGAGAGCCTGCATCTCCATAGGTTCTAACCTCTACCTTTTCATTATAAAGTTTTTCAAAAAGAGGGATAACTTTTTTGGACAATCCATAAGAGACAAAACTATCATAAGAGTAGATAGTAAGAGAGAAGGCCCCTCTTGTCAAAAAAACAAAAACCAAAACAATGAAGAAAAACTTAAAAATCCTTTTCATTTTAGCACCTCCTTTTTATTTTTAGGGTGCTACAAAAAATCCCCTGAGCGTCCTCAGGGGATTTTAGCCTTGAGTTCCCTCCCTACGCTGGCATTATCCAGATCAGGTTCTAAGGGTATCTCTCAGCTTACTAAAAGTAAGCACCCCTGGACTCTTAAAAAATCGGGGCGAGAGGACTTGAACCTCCGACCTCTTGGTCCCGAACCAAGCGCGCTGCCAAACTGCGCTACGCCCCGGTTTTGTTGTTATCTTTCAGTCCTAAAACATCCTTAAACCTATATAAAAAATTTATAAATTTATTTCTATATTTTATACCTGTTTCATGGTTGTTAAGTTTTAGAAAACTCTCAATTGCCCTTTCAAAACCTATATCTCTTCCCTGTTTTTCGCTTTCAAACCACTTATGATTACATATATAGATGAAAAGATCTCCTTCTGTTCTTCCGGGAAACCTCTCCAAAATACCTATCTTTCGTATAATTTTGACGATAGGTAAATACACTTTATAATACCATGAAAGGGCTGCCTCTTTCAAGGTAGGTTTAAACTTTTTTTCTTTTAAAAGATGTTTCTTATGTTCCTCAATCTGATTAAGAAGAATCTTATACTTTCCTGGCTCTGTAATTTTTATGTCTAGTCCTGTCATTTTTTCAAACATAGAACGCTCATGAAGCAATATATTCTCTTCATTATCTGCAGGGGGTAGATATTCTGTAACATATGCGGGGATAGATTTAAAACCTAAAGCCTTTGCGGCAGCCACCCTATGATTTCCATCTACTACATAATACTTATCTTTAATTTTGTAAAGTTCTATAGGGGGTAAATCTTCTTCTATCATCAATTTTTTCATTCTCTCAACCTTATCTTTTACTACAGAAGATAGTGGTACAAAATTTTTCAAAAAATCCTGATACCTCCCAAAACTTCCCACTATCTTATCAAGTTCCACATCTTTTAGACCAAGATAGATACTCGTTATGGCTCTCTCTTTTCTTGCAGCATCTTCAAAACTCTCTATATGAGTTTTACCTCTCATACCTCTACCCTAAAATGTCCAAAAACATTTATTATCTTTGTACCTTCGAATTCAGTTATCCTATCTCCATATGATCGAGGTTGAACATGGCCGTGTAAAAAATACCGGGGTTTGAGTTCTCTTATGAGATCTATGAAGGCTTTAAATCCTATATGTGCCCTGTCAGTATCATCATGTATACCGAAGGGCGGGGAATGTGTTACTATAATATCTACTTTTTCAATTTTCCGTTTTATAAAAAACGGTCTTAAAATTTTCCTTATCCTTCTTCTCATCTGAGCTTCTGTGTATTGGAATCCCTTACCATTGTACCATATAGAACCCCCGAGCCCCATGATTGTAAGATCCTTAAATTTTACAATCTTTCCATCTATAGAATCACACCCTAAAGGGGGTTTTTCCTTATAGATTAGGTCATGGTTTCCATGCACATAAAAAAGAGGAAGACCTGTTGCATCCACCAAGAAAGAGAGGAAATCGGGCCTTAGATCTCCACAGGATACAATAAGCTCGATTTCCTTAAAAAATTCTAAATTAAAATGATCATAAAGTATTTTATCAACCTTATCAGATATCCCAAGGATTTTCGTAGCAAATCACCTTAAGTAATCTCTAATACAGAATCATCCCCAATATTTAACCTCTCTCCTTTTCCAGAGACATAAACATTTTCCCCTATAAGAGAGTGAGTTATTACAATATCTTTTATATGTGAACCTCTGTTTATAATACAATCTTGAAGAATAGCACGTTCTATTGTACAGTTTTCAGCTATAGAAACATTTGGCCCAATAACTGTATTTTTTATCTTAGATCCTTTCCCTATATATACAGGAGAGATTATGGAGACATTTTCTAACTCACCAAAAATCTTGTTATTCTTCTTTAAAAGGTACCTATTTGTCTCAAGAAGGGTCTCTGGTTTTCCACAATCAAGCCAAACATCTATGGAAGGGGCACCAAATTTAAATCCATCCTCTATCATCATCTTAAAAATAGGTGGCAAATAAAATTCACCCTTTACCTTTTTATCTTCTTTTATAGCCTTCTCTATGTAACCCATAAGAGTAAAGCCATCTTTTAAATAGTATATTCCCACTTGTGCCAATTTTGAAATAGGTTCATCTGGTTTTTCTATCATATCTATAATATATCCATCTTTTACTACATTTACCCCAAATCTTTTATAGTCTTCCACCTCTTTTGAGAATATAAGACCATCATATCTATTTTTTAATGTATATATAATATAAAGATCAGCGATAAATATAGTATCATTAAAGACTATAAGGATATCTTCTCCCTTCTCAACCTTATCTTTTGCAAGATACACAGCATGTGCAGGTCCAAGTTTCTGTTTTTGAGGAATAAAAACTGCATTTATTCCAGGATAGTGACTTTCTATATACCGTCTAACCTCACTTCCATTTTCATCAACTATAAATATATATTCATTTATATCTTTAAGGATAAATAGCTCTTCTAATATATAATCAATAACTGCCTTTCCTGCAACCTGGACAAGGGATTTAGGTTTAGTATGTGTATGTGGTCTAAGTCTTGTTCCCTTTCCTGCAACTGGAAGTATAACCTTCATATCTTATCCCTCAAAAGAAGATTTATCAAACTCCATCTCTACCTCAGCCCCTCCAACTATTCCACTCAGATAAAGGTTTGGTCTTTTTACCTTTACAGTTATGTGTACTATATGGGGAAATCTTTCAAAAAAAGACTTTGCTATGTTATAAGTAAGTGTTTCAATAAGGGAAAACTTTTTTTCTGTAACAATACTACTTGTAATTTGATAAATAGTATATGAACTTATAGTCTTAGATGGATTATCTTCCTTAACTGCATCTTTTACATTTAAGGTAAGTGTGACATCGATCAAAAATTTTTGCCCAAGCTCCCTTTCTACTTCCATAGACCCATGAAATCCATAAAATAACATATCATTTAAAGAAATCTTTGCAAGCATGAATATATACCCCCTTATTTTTTATATGATTCTATCTCTTCTATAAGTTCCCTTTTATAGTTCTCATCTTTTATATTTTCATCTATATATTCTACCTTATACCTTTCAAGATATCTATTACCCTCCTTCAGATAAGCATCATCTTCTGTGAGTTTAAAGAGACTATAGTAACCCTCCGCCACATGACGAAGCCATCCCTTATCTAACTCGGATTGCTCTTTACAATATTCTATATACTTTATATATGCATCTTTTGCCCTTTCTATATCTCCTAATCTCTTATAATCTTGGGCAACATCATCATAAAATACACCATCTTCTTCTGCTTCCTTTTTATAGTACTCCAATGACTTTAATATACACTCTTTGGCCTTATCTGTATCCCCTACTTTTTCATAAAGCTCTGCTGCCTCCCTCCAATACCAACCTTCATCTTTTGCAATAATCTCTGTAAGTTCTGCAGCCTTTCTATAATTGGCTAATTTATCTTTGTATGTTTCCCTTGCCTTTCTTACATAATAATCGGCATCTTCCTCTTTCTTCCCTATCTCCTCTGCAAGTTCTGCAACTTTATCCCAGAGCTTTGCCTCTTCATATGCCCACATGGCACTCTCTAACATACCTAATTCCTCATACAAAGAGGCGGCTTCCTTGTACTTTTTCATTTTTTGGTACTTATATGCGGCCTTCTCCTTTTTTCCTAGCTTTAGGAGCTCTTCAGGAGAAAGGAATCTCTCTTTTGGGGAAAGATTTGGCTCAGAGATATACCATATAAAAAGAGCTGTTATCACTATAAAGAAGATAGTTACATAAAGTACTACCTGGGCATACCACATATATACAGCATATATTGTATAACCAGATATAAGACCTAATATTAAAAAGGGGACTCCTAATTTGAAATTCTTTGCCCAGAGACTCAATGCCCCTATAAATAAAAATCCTGCCGTTGCAAAGAGATAACCTATAAAAAGTAATATTTTTAATACAGCCAACATTGCATCCACCCCATATAGTTTGTTTATTTTATAATAACACAAAAAATCAAATTTGAAAATAGCTTGCAAAATAAAAAGGGCTATCTTAATTCAAGATAGCCCTTTTTATTAAAATCTTAAAATTCTAAGTAGCCGCGCTCTTTTCTTCTGTCTTTTTAGAGGACGATTCTTTATTTTCTTCTTTTGGTAAAACAGGCCCTTTTTCTACACAATATACACCAAAGGTAGCTTTAAAGCCTTTGCTACCAAAATCTCTCTCCCATACGGGTCTTGAAATTCTCTCCCACTCTTTTGCCCTTCTATCAACCTCATCCTTTATAGTGGTAAGAATAGTCTCTGCTCCATCGTGTGTAGGTACGGCACCATACTTTTTAACAAAAGAACGAAGTATTGTAGGATGATCTATTATCATACATGGGGCAAGGAGATTTTTAGTGTATGGGTTTATCTTCCTTATAGCTTTAAAGAATGGGGCTTGTAATACCTCTTTCAAACTTTTATCTCTTATATTATCTACTGCAAAATGTGCAAATACACATGGTTCTACATATCCCTTCGCATCTATATGGAGGTATTTTGCACCACCTGCAAGACAACCATTTACATATGCACCATCATTCCAGAAATCTGCTATCATAATAGGTTTTGTATTTCTTACTCTTGTAATTGCTTCATATCTTTCAAGTCTTTGTTGCGGAGTAGGCATATAATTTATATCATCTGCGTCTTTTCCTACAGGGACTAATTGGAAAATCCAAGAATAGGCAACTCCTTTATCTATTAACATATCCCAAAATTCATCGCTTGTTATAATCTCATGATTTACAGATGTATGAGTAATAGATGCACCAAATATTACACCTGCTTCTCTTAGGTTATCCATTGCCTCCATAATCTTTTTAAACACACCTTTTCCTCTTCTATAGTCTGTCTGTTCTTCATATCCTTCAACAGATATTGCAGGTGTTGCATTGCCTAACTCTGCAAGACGATGAGCTGTATCTTTATTAATAAGTGTACCATTGGTATAAATTAGGAAATAGGAGTCATTGAATTCTTCAAGCATTCTAAATAGATCTCTCCAGAAAAATGGCTCACCTCCTGATATGGTGAAGAAATATATACCCATATCATTAGCTTCTCTTATTATTCTCTGAACAAGTTCATATTCGAGACGATACCTATTCCCATAAAGACCTGCATAGCAACCTTTACAATTTAAATTACAAGCATAGGTAGGACTTATTACCAAAAATACAGGTGGGTGTAGATTGTTATCCTTTTTCCACTGAGTTCTCCACTTATTCCCAAAAAACATCTCATTTAGTATAAGATTATTTATAATCTTTTTAACGACCTCAGGATGTGCCACTTTAAGCATTCTTAGGATAGTTTTATAAAAAGATGTATTTCCATCCTTAAAACCCCGTGCTATAGATTCAAGTACCTGTTTATGATCCTTGTCTGGAGCAATTTTACTTAATAGATTTAACATAGTAAATAGCTGTTTTTCAGATCTATTTGCAATACCTTGTATAGCCTTTTGTAGGAGTACCCTTGTGCTTTTATCAACCAAACTCTCTTTTCTTGCCATTTTCGCTCACCTCCTATTTTCTCGAGAAAAAAGACCTTCAGTAAAGACAGATGTAATTGCATTACTTTGTGAAGAAAGATCATCTATTTCACCAGCTAACCATCTCCATGCAGTAATATAGATTATACCTAGTAGATAATAAGCAATATCAAGTGGATCACCTGATGTCTTAAAAATATTTATCTTCTGCCCCTCCTCTATCACCTCCCTAAGTCTTTTCATAAACTTTGCAAAATCCTGACCCAAGCTAAGACTTAAATTCTCCTTAAGCTCTCCTATGTTTAAAAAGTCAAATCTTTCTCTATACAAAATTAAAAAAAGTTCTCTATGTTTCTCTATAAAATCAAGGTGAGCCTTTATAAACTCCTCGAGTTTTTCATATGGGGTATCTTTCTTATCTACTCTAGTAAATATATATTCCTCAAGACTCTCAAAACTCTCTTTCCATATTGAAAAGAAAAGTTCTTTCTTTCCTTTAAAATAATAATAAAGAGTAGGTTTTTTTAAATTCAGGGCCTTCGCAAGCTCATCCATAGAGACCTTGTGGTAACTTTTCTCTGAAAAAAGTTTTTGTGCAATTTGGATTATCGCCCTTTTTGTATTTTTCAATATCCTCACCTCTGTTATTATTTTACCTACCAGTCGGTAGAATGTCAATACCTTTTTAAAAAAATTTTCTCCTCTATGCTATAATTGTGTTATGGGAAGGATAAAAAAAATAATAGATGACAATAAAGACAAAATAGCATTTATAGGCACAGGAGGAGCAAGGTTTACCATGATAACTCAGATGCGCTCTACAGGAGGGCTCTGGATCTCTATTGGAGATACTAAACTATACTTTGATCCAGGGCCCGGGGCACTCCTATGGTCAAGAAGAAGGGGTATAAATTTAGAAAAACTTGATGGCATCATCCTTTCCCATAAACACCTTGACCATTCTGGGGATATAAATGTTATGATTGAAGCAATGACGCATGGAGGAAGGAGAAAAAGGGGTAAAGTATTTGCACCACAAGATGCACTAAATGGAGACCCTGTAATCCTTAAGTATCTTAGAGAATTTCCTGAGAAAATAGAGGTACTTAAAGAAAATTCCAGATATAAAATAGGGGATATCACATTTGAAACAGGCAAAAAGATGTATCATGACAAAGAGGAGAAAATAGAAAACTATGGCATAAAAATTAACTACAAAAAGGAGACTATCTCTTTTATTACAGATACCAAATTTAGAGAAGATATAATAGCCTCCTACAAGGGAGATATAGTTATTCTAAATGTCTTACTCCCTGAGAGTAAAACTCACATATTTCATCTATCAGTAGAAGATGTATACAATATAATAGATATTATAAGACCAAAAAAGGTTATTTTAACACATTTTGGAACCACCCTTATTACTCAGAACCCTATAAAAATCGCACAAGAGATATCAAATAAAACAAAAATAGAAGTGATTTCTGCATATGATGGAATGGAATTATTTTTATAAAGTATTTTTTAGTTTCACAAATATAGCATCTACTATACCTTCCTGTTCTGTTATCTCTAATATAACATCTCTAGGTACTTCATCATCAAGGTTTAAAACAATCTTTGCCATATCACCTTTGATAATTCTCCCAAGTCTTAAGCCTGCTATATTTATGTGATGTTTCCCCAATATTGTGCCTACTTTTCCTATCATACCAGGTTTATCCATATTGGTAACTACTAACATATTGGAAGAAGGTGTTAGATCTATTGGGTAATCATCTATCATCACGATCCTTAAATCTCCCCCCTCCAAAACAGTTCCGGCAAGGGTATTATGCGTATTTCCAGAGGTTCCTACAATCTTTATAAGGTTTTTATAATTTTTGGATGCAGGATTTTTCACCTCTTTTACATTTATACCTCTTCGTTTTGCAATTAAGGGAGAATTTACATAATTTACTATATCCTGAACTATAGGTCTTAGAAATTCTTTTAAGAAAAACCTACCTATTATAGATGTATTTTCTTCTACAAAATCTCCCATATATTCTATTGTAATTTCATCTACAGGCATTCTACTTATCTGCACAAAAAGCTCCCCCATAACCTCAGCAAGTCTTATAAAATCTTTTATTTCTTCAATATTTTCCCCAGGATGTGGGATATTAACAATATGGGGTGCAAATTTACCGTTTAGAATATCGAGTACAGATTTTGCGATACTAAGTCCTGCCCTATATTGTGCCTCACTTGTAGATGCACCAAGGTGAGGAGTATAAATCACATTTGGTAAATCAAATAAATCACTTCTATCAGGTGGTTCTTTGGAAAATACATCTAATGCAGCCCCCTTTACCTTCCCACTTTTCAAATATTTATACAATAGCTCTTCATTTATAAGACCTCCCCTTGCACAATTTATAAGATATACCCCTTCTTTTATGTATTGAAATTCCTCCTCACCTATTACCTCAGGCCTATTTTTAGTTTTTGGTACGTGAATGGTAACTATATCTGAGGAAGAGAGAAGTTCCTTCAAGTCTTTAGCACGTTTTATCCCAGCGCTTTCAAATCTTTTATCAGGTATATAGGGATCATATGCGATAACTTCCATTTTTAAACCTTTTGCCCTTACAGAAACCTCATATCCAATTCTTCCAAGTCCTATTACCCCAAGAGTTTTTCCCGTTAGCTCTTTTCCTTGGAATTTTTTTCTATCCCACTTTCCCTCTTTCATAGAAAGATATGCCTGAGGAATGTTTCGAAGTAATGCAAAAATAAGGGCTAAAGTATGTTCAGCTGCAGAAATAGTATTACTATCAGGGGTATTTACCACAATTATTCCCCGTTTTGTAGCAGCCTCTATATCTATATTATCTACACCAGTTCCTGCCCGTCCCACAACTTTTAAGTTTTTTGCAGTAGAAAGTATATCCTCTGTTACCCTAGTGCCACTTCTTACAATAAGTGCATGGGCATCTTTAAGCTCCTCTAAAAATTTTTTTCTATCAAAATCATATCCCAATACCACATTTGCCCTTTCATTAAGATAAGATATAGCTACATCAGAAATTTTCTCTTTTATAAGAATCTTATACATCACTCTCCTCCATTTCTCTTAATACTTTCTGGGCAGGATAAAGGGCAATACCTTCTTTTCCTTCTAATATTTTTTCTATTGAAGAGAGAAAATATAAAATATCGCTATAAGTTGTTGCCCCCATATGTCCTATACGGATTAGCCTTCCTTTAAACATTCCCTGCCCCCCGCTTATCGTAATACTATATTTTTCTTTAAGTATTTTTATAATTTTCTCATCCTCTCCATAGGGAACAAAAGAAGCTGTAACAGTAAAAGAGGCATCTTTGTCATCTGCAACAAGCTCCAATCCCAAAGAAGAAAGTCCTCTTCTTACCATATCTCTCATTATTCTATGTCGCCTAAACCTATTGGATAACCCCTCTTCTTCTATTAACATAAGGGCCTTATGGAGACCATAAATTAACGATATAGGAGGGGTATATGGATTCTGAGGTATATCTTTATTCTGGTATGTAAGTGCAAGTTGAAAATCAAAATAATATCTGGGTAATCTAGCTTCTTTTGTTCTTTCTAATGCCTTCTCAGATAAGGAGACTAAAGAGATTCCAGGGGGTGTCATAAGGGCCTTTTGTGAAGCTGTTATAACTACATCTATACCATTTTTATCTTGCTCTATGGGGATTGCACCCACTGAACTTACTCCATCTACTATGTACAATACATCAGGAAATTCTTTTAAAACATTTCCTATCTCTTCTAAATTAACTGTTACACCTGTAGATGTTTCATTATGGGTAACAAGTACCCCTTTTATATCTCCTGCCTTTTTTATTGTTTCATATAGTTTATGGGGATCAGGAGTCTTTCCCCACTTAGTATCTATCTTTTCTATACTTAATCCAAATCGCTTGGCTATTTCAAGGAATCTATCTCCAAAATGGCCACAAGAGAGTGAGAGAACTTTATCTCCAGGCGAAAATAGATTAACTATTGAAGCCTCAAGACCCCCTGTTCCTGAAGAAGGAAAGATTATTACATCTTTTTTCGTTCCCAAGATCTTTTTTATATGAGAAAGTATATATTCTAAAAGCTTACCATATTCTTCACTTCTATGGGAAATCATGTTTTTATTCATTGCTTGAATAACATCCTGAGGTAAAGGAGTTGGACCCGGAATCAACAAATATTCTCTCATTTTTTGCCTCCTATATTTGTGCAAAAATTTTTGCACTTTTATGTAATAATTCTAACACATACCTCTTTTTTTTACAATACTATTTTTGAATATTTATTGTATTTTTCAGTCATTTGTGGTATTATTATAAAAAAACGGGGTGAATTCTATGTTTGGTTTAGGTTTTCCAGAACTTATACTTATCCTTGTAATAGCACTTATAATATTTGGGCCAGGTAAACTACCAGAGGTGGGAAAAGCTATAGGTAAATCAGTAAGAGAATTTAAAAAAGCTACTAATGAAATCAAAAAGGAATTCGATATCGACGAACCTCCTACAACTTCCAATGCTTCAAATCCTCAACCCCCTAAAGAGACCTCTCCTAATGTAGCAAAAACTGAAAACACTCAAAAGCCCATCACAAAAAATCCTTATACCACTGTATATGATGAATCAAAGGGTGAGAATAAAGAGGCAATAACACAAGAAGATATTAATGCAAACACTTAGTATATTAAAAGAAAAGGAGCTATAGCTCCTTTTCTTTTAATATACTAACCCCACTAGGAATTATATTACTAGGAAAATCTTGGGCTCCTACAAAGGCATCTATAAGGCAGTTCTTTCCTATTTTCGTACCTTCTGGTATATGGGCCCCTTTTCCTATGGTAGTTATTCCACAGGATAGGGTTGGGTATTTTTCATTAGGCGTATAATCTCCCTCTCCTATAATTACATATTTATTTACATAAATATCCTTATCTAGTATAGCCTTATTTATTATAGAAAACTCTGAGATATAGGTATCATTCATAACAATAGAATCTACAACTTTGGCATTTTCACTAACATAAACACCAGGGAATAATATAGAATTTACAACTTCCCCATTTACTATACATCCATTTGCTACTATACTATGAACAATCTTTGCATTTTTTCCTACTTTTACAGGTGGTTTTTCTTCACTCTTTGTTCTTATTATCCAGTTTCTATCATAAAGGTCAAATCTGGGGAGAGGTTTTACTAACTCCATATTTGCATTATAATAAGACTCTATAGTGCCTATATCCTCCCAATAGCCAGAGAAGTTATATGCATACACTCCTTCATCTCTTAGGATACTTTCCATAACTATATCAAATACAAGACTATATCTTCCATCCTGTATGATCTCCTCTAATCTTTCTGTAAGAAATTCTCTTTTAAAAAGGTATATGCCCATAAATGCCAGATTACTCTTAGGGTGTTCAGGTTTTTCTTCAAAAGAGACAACCTTATTCCCCTCTAGCTCTACCATTCCAAATCTTCTTGCTTGATCATCAGGTACCCAAGTTACAGATAGGGTAATATTTGCCCCCCTCTCTCTATGAAATTTTATAAGTTTCGAATAATCCATCTTATACACTTGGTCTCCTGATAGTACAAGTACATCTTCTGGCATAGTATCATTTATGAAATCCATATTCTGATAGATAGCATCTGCAGTTCCCCTATACCATGTAGATGCCTCATCTCTTAGATAAGGCTGAAACATCTGTATTCCGCCTCTTAATCTATCAAGGTCCCATGGTTTCCCTATACCAATATGCTGATTAAGAGACATAGGGCGAAATTGAGTGAGTAGGCCTATATCAAATATGCCTGAATTTACACAATTACTTAGGGTAAAATCTATAACCCTATATTTTCCCCCATAAGGAAGTGCTGCCTTTGCCCTCTTTCTTGTAAGGACTATAAGTTTTCCACCCTTGCCCCCTGCAAGAATGAAGGCTATTACATCTTTAGACATTTTATCCTCCTATTTATTCAAAAGAATATAACTTTCACTTAGCATTTTTTTAACCTCTTCCATTTCAGATAAAAACTGTTTATTCTTTAAGATAAAAGTATTATCTATAGAAACCTTCTCCTTGTCAGAAGAAAGAGAAAATTTCGCTTTATAGATAAATCCTTCCTTATTTATTATTATATCATTTGGAATCTCTTTTGCCCTGTACTTGCCCAAAAATATCTCTATTCTCCTCTTTAATATAAATGGGAAATTGCATACACTTACGGGATATATATATGGTGGTAAAAATTTCATATTACTTAGATTGTTATTAAGGCTAACCTTAACAACTGCTTGAAAAGGAACATCCAATCTATTAATATCGGAAGGCTCTACTTTATAAATAGTTAGAGTAGGTGCTAAAAGCCAAATATTAGGATCTAATATATGGCTTTTATGATACAAAATACCTCTATAGAAAAAATCAAATAATCCTTGCGTATAAGAAATAAGTTCTACACTATCAAGTTTAGATAAAGAGCACTTTAAATAATCTTCCTTTATATTCTTATTATAGGAAATAGGAGGCACTGTCATCCTTTTTTCAGAATCAATAAAATATACCTTTGCAATATCTGGTTCTATAACGCCAAAAACTAAAAAAGGATAGGGTTCTATATATATATTGTTTTCAGAGAAAAAGAGTAAAACCTTTATGTTTGACCCAAAGAAAGGAAAACCAATTTTAGATGTAGGCCCTGAAATAGCTCGTTTTACCTTAAAATTATTTTCTATATACTTTTTATATAAGAAGATAGATAATAAAAGGTTTCCCTTGTTTTTTTCTAAAGAGTTAGAGAAGGAATCTATAAATAATAAATACATATCTTCTCTTTCCAAGATATCATAATAAGAAACTATCTTATTGTATATAGCCTCTGGGGAATTTTCTATATCATCAAGTGATATATTAAGATCCTTTAAAAGGGTAGTTCCATACTCCCAAACATCCATCCATGTGGTAAAATTATTTAAAACTACCATATCAGAAGGGTTACTAAATAAAACTCTCTTGTAATCTTTTCTATCTTCTATTTGGACACCCTCTCTAGGATATATATTGAAGCTTAAACCTTGAGGAATTAAAAACTCTAACCTCCTGTCTTTAACAGGGTAAGATGTATTCGGAAATAAACACTGGAATTTCCCATGAACCACAGATTTTACATTAACCTCAAATCTATATTCAAGTATAATAGACTCCTCTGTATCAAGAGAAATTATAGCATCTTCATATGATACCCCATTTTCTTCTCTGTCTGTTTTTATAACATAGTCAAATTTATCCTCTGGAATCTCTTTTCCATTCCTTTTGAAGCCCTTTAAAAGAAAAAGAGAGAAGCTAACATATTTTTTATTATAGCGAAACCTTATACCTTCTTTTAAAACCTTTGGATTTTTTATAAGTATTACCCGATGAATAGATTCTTTGTATGAGCCATCTGAGGAAACTTTAAGAGAAATATCTTCAGATACTACAAAAATATCCCCATTATATTCTCTTCCCATATTAAAATAAGATGAGATAACTTTTTTCTCAAAAGATACTGAAGATGGTGTTGGAGATCTCTTTACTATTACCTTTTGAGTAGGGGTAGGAGAAGGTGGACTCAACATCTTTACCTTTGCAAGGTATCCCTTTATCTCTTCATCTTTTGGTGCAAGTTTTAAGGCCCTCTCTAACACCTTTTTACCTTTTATATATTCTCCTTCTTCCATATAAGTCATACCCAAATATTTCAAAAACAAAGGGTCATTCTTATATATACTTTCTATTTTTGTAAATACTGCTTGGGCATCTTTATACGCCCTATTTGCAAAATACATCTTTCCTAACTCATACAGGGCCTCATCTTTTGTGTCCTTATATAGGGCACTCATGCGAAACTCAGAGATAGATTTTTCCCTGTATTCCCTGGACATCCTATCATATAAAGTACCTAAAAGAAGATGTAACCTCCCCCCTGTTACCCCCTTTGCAATAAGTCTATCTAGTTTATCTTTTGCCAAGAGTAATTGGCCCTTTTCAAGTAGATCTTCCACTTTTGAAAGCTCTACATCTACATCTATAGGGGTAGGAGTTATAGAGGGCATAAATTGAGATTTAAAAACTAAAGCATTTATAAAGATAGTTGGTTCTATATCAAAATAGGTAGATTTAAAAGTAAAGGTAAAGAGGGTCACAAGAAAAATAAAAAACCAATTTACCCTTCTTCTTGTTCTCCTCTTTATCCTTTTACTTCTTGACATCTTTTATTGAGAAAACTTTTCAGTAAATACTTCTAAAAACTTAGAATCCCTTGTGAATATAAATGAAGCATCTTTACTAAATGCATTCTTATATACCTCTAATGACTTCAAGAACTTATAGAAATTGGGATCTTTCCCATATGCCTCTGCATATATCTTTATGGCTTGGGCATCTCCCTCTCCTTTTAAAATCTCCGCCTTTTTATAGGCCTCTGCCATTATAATCTTTGCCTCTTTATCCGTCTCTGCCTTTATCTTTGCAGCCTCTTCTTTCCCCTCTGATCTATACTTTTTTGCCTGTCTTTGTCTTTCTGATTTCATTCTGTTAAAAACGGCTTTTTCATTTTCTTTGGGTAGGTCCGCCCTCTTGAGTCTTACATCAACTATCTCTATTCCAAATTCACTTGCCTTTTTATTAGATATAGCTGTTACGGTTTTCATAATGTTTTCTCTTTCTTTGGAAATTATGTCAGACAGTGTATATGAACCAAGATCAACCCTTAATTCTGAATAGATAATATCATCCAATCTTACCTCAGCTCCATTTATATTTTTAACAGAAATCAAGAATTTCTTTGGATCCACTATCTTCCAGGTGGCATAACTGTCCACAATAAGGGTCTTTTTATCTTTTGTAATAACCTCTGTAGGTGGTGAATCATAATACATAAGTCTTTTTTCAAAAAATATTGTAGACTGAATAGGAGACGGTAATTTAAACTTTAAACCTGGCTTTTGTATCACCCTCACAATTTTTCCAAGTTGTAGTACTACTACTTGATTGTTTTCTGGAACCACAAAGAGTACTCTCATAAAAAACCATACCAGAAGAACAACAAGGATTGATATAAATATCGTCTTTTTCATAGTTATTTACCTCCCCCACTCAGTACACCTGTACCTAAAAGTCCTGGGTTAGAGCCACCGGGAAAATTTATCAAATTAATATTTGTAGTATTTGCATCCACTACCGTAGTTTTCGCATGTTTCATAACTTCTTCCATGGTTTCAAGATACAGCCTCTCTTTTGTAATATTCTCATCCTTTTTATACTCTGCAAGCATCTTCAAAAACCTCTCTACATCTCCCTCTGCTTTTTTAACTATACTTATCTTGTAACTTTCGGCCTCTTTTACTACTCTTACAGCCTCTCCCCTTGTCTTTGGGAGGATATCATTTTTGTACCCTTCTGCCTCATTTATATATCTATTTTTATCTTCTTTAGCACTTGCCACATCCTTAAATGCTGCCTCTACCTCTTTAGGAGGTGTCACATCTTGCAATTGCACCCCTATTATCTTAAGACCAAGGGAATACTTATCTGCTATTCCTTGTAAAAGCTGTTTTATCTCTTCTTGTACCTCATACTTCCCTACAGTTAAAACTTTATCTATCATAGAGTTACCCACTACCTGTCTTAGCGCAGATTCGGTAGCTATCTTTAATAGTTTATCAGGCTTTATCACTTTAAATATATAATTGTAGGCATTTTTTATTTTGTACTGCACAATCATTTCAATACTTATAATATTCTCATCACCTGTAAGCATAAGTGCCTCTTCCGGTATATATCTATAGTTGGCTGAACCTTGTGAATAGTTTACAGTCCTGAAACCTACCTCTATCCTTTTTACTTCAGTAATCTTTACAAGATAAACCTTTTCAAAAGGAGTAGGTAATTTAACATGTATACCAGGTCTTTCACTCCTTACATATTTTCCAAACCTTAGGACAAGTCCCTCTTCATCTGGCCCTACGGTAAATATCATACTACTTAAGAGATAGATACCGATAACAACTATTACCAAGATCGAAATAAAGCTTTTTGAAGAGAAGAAAGGTGGAAGATTTCTCTTCTTAGGCCTTTCTCCATAGACTTCCTCAAAATCAAAATTCCTCTCGTCCACAAAAACCTCCCTTTTTTATCTATTTTTAAAAATTAACCTTAACTCTTTCTTATCTTCTTTTATTACTGCTTCTATAAATTCTTTATATTCTTCATATTCTTCCGTTTCTATTCGAGTAACTTTTAATATATATGTACGACTAAAAATAAGGATACCATTTTTTAGCTCAAATGTCAAAGAATAAAGTCCAAAGGGTGTATCAATATATACATCCTCTGGTATCTTATCCCATGTTAAACCATCTGGAAGTTTATATTTTACAATATCTATGGTTTCATAAGGTAGATACTTCACTATAGGATATCTCCTTTTAGGCTTGGCCACCTCTTCTCCAGAGGTAAATCTTTCAAGTATAGAGGGGTAAAAACTATAGCCATCTTCTAATCTTTTAAGATATGTATTAGAATAAAAAGTATATGATTGTTCTACAGGGACATCAAGATCTGAAAGATCAGAAAAATTAAGTTTTTCAAGTTTTGCACCAGGGCATAAGGCCCCCAAAGAACGCTCTACTAATTCCCTTCTCTTTATCTTTCCTAAGGCCTTAAGGACAGATCTATAATATGTACCAAAATAACCTGTAAGTCTTACATGGACATCTGCATGGATCTTCCCATCTTGAGAGATAGACACATCCATCTCTCTTATTTTCTTATTTTTTTCATAACCATCTAAAGGGATCTCTTTAAATATCGGACCCTTTTTTGTAATAATCATAGCAGTGGTCTCCTGGTCCATACCTGGAACTTGTCCAAAAGGTACATCCTCTGCAGTACCATCTAAGAAGATAAAGTTTCCATTATCATCCTTTACAGAAAGTATTGCATGATTAAACTCCAAGCCTGGCATATCTTTATCCAACGCCCCAAGGTCTCTCGTTCTTACAAGTGTAATATAGGAGTCTATCCCCACGACTTTTAACATTGCCTTCATGAGGGTTGCCTTGTCTTTACAGTCTCCATATTTATATCTAAAAACATCATCTGCTTTATGAGGCATAAAACCACTTATTCCAAATTCTAAACCTACATATCTTATATCTGTAATAACATATGTATAAATTTTCTTTATCTTCTCCATGCGTGTTTTCGCAGAAGCTACAAGTTCTAAGGTTTTTTTCTTAAGTTCATCCCCTGCCTTTGCTTGTGGTTCAGATATACCCCATACCCAATCAGATATCTCCTTCCAAGATTTATAACTTGTTACAAAAAGATGTGGAGCTATCTCCTTATAGGGGGGCATAGAGGGCTCAGGGAGTATCTGAGGCATACCTTTTACTTCCCAAGTATAAACTATATCATCATACCTTTCTTCTATTTTAGGTTTTATATCTATCTTTACGGTTTTAAATCTAAATTTTTTATTTTTTGGCAATTCCAATACATATATAGAGCGAAGAATAGGGTCTAGGCCTTGAAAATAAAAGGTATCCTGAAAATTCTTTCCTGTGACCTCTCTTCCAAGGTCATCTATACTGTAATATATCTCAATAACTGCATTTGGGGTCAATGCTGGTAAAGAAATCACTTTTTGGGCTACATTAGAATAGAGATGATACCCTTCCATAGGTTTTATGTCCTTTATAGATGTAGCCTCAACAATTTCTCCATTAGGCTTAAAGGTCCTTGCCCTTAGAATCTTTACCCTTTGCCCTCCAAGGGCATAAGTAATAAAAAATTCTCCATACTTTTCTCTTCCCCGTGTATTAAAAATTTTCACTACTTCATGATAGTATGTGGTAGTAGTTCCGTCTGGATAGACTATTTTCCTTGTTTTATCAAACAAAACTATGGCATCTGTCTCAGGATATTTCTTCTTTGAAGGTGCATTTTTCACAAGTTTCTCTACATCTATATCTTCTATATAGGTCTTATTTTTTAGAAACTTTATATAATCTTTTAAAGAAAGTAATGCTGGATTGAGTTCAAGGGCTTTATTAAAATACTTAAAGGCCTCCTCATCATTTTCCTCCTCATGATATATAAGCCCAAGTTCTTTATAAATTATAGGATAATAAGGAGTAATTGTTAGGGTTTTTTTAAGAGTATTTACTGCCTTTTCAAGTTCTTTAAAGCTCTCATAACAAGATGCAAGTTTTAAATATAGGGTAATATCTGTAGGGTATATTGCGATCTGTGTTTTTAAAAGTTTTATAGCATTTTCCTTATCCCTTATAGATATGTATAATCCAAGGAGAGAGGAAAAGGCACTCTTATGTGTAATATCTATATTCAATATCTTTTTGTACTCTGAAATAGCATCTTCAACCCATCCATTCTGATCATACAAGATAGCCAAAAGATAATGAGGAAATATATAATTTGGATGTTTTTTTAGGGTATTTTCGATCATAATCTTGGCCTCTTTATCCCAACCTCTTTTCTCATAGGTCCAACCCAAAAGTACAGAGACTAAATAATTATCATGAAATTTCACCAAAAGTTTTTTAAAAATTTCGATAGCCTCATCATAAAGGTCTTTACTTAATTTCAATTTCCCTATTTCTAAGGCCGGGTAGATAAACCAAGGATCTAACTTTCTTGCCATTCTAAAGGACTGAAAGGCCTCATCATCAAGACCATCATCCATCTGTGTAACCCCCAAAAAATAGTAGGCCAAAGGAGAGCCAAGAGAGGTTGCAAGCTCCTTAAAACCTTTTTTTGCATCATCTAAAAAATATCTATTAAGTAATAGATAGCTTCTCTTAAATTTTTCCCAATCATCTTCCTTCGAAAAGTCCTCGATTGAAACTTCCCTTGCTTGAATTTTATAATCTTTTTTATAATCATCTCTTGGCAGAGGGGAAACCTTTAGGCCATCTATTGGCAGGCCATCCTTAGTGATTCTAAAATAAAAGCCCCAAGAACCATCATCTTGCCCTATTTTTATAAGAATCTTATTCCACCCTTCTGAAAGATTGCAATTTATCTCATACTGGTCAAAAGAGATATTGCGTGGTGTAGATTCATCAAAAACCTTCTGGTCATTTATCCAAAGGGTAACTACATCATCTGCACCCATACCTATGGTATACCTACCAGATACAGGGATATACACATATGTAAGTGCATATGCCAAGGTGGAAGAAGAAGGGTAAAACAAAGATCTCAAATCTACATATCCATATCTAGGAAAGGTAGAGGGGGTAAACCACTTTATCTCTATACCCTCTTTTCCACTATAAACCTTTTTAAAATTAATTTCCTTTTCAGGGAGAAAACTCTTATAGATACCTGACATCCCTGTATTGTCAAATGGACCTATAAAAGACCATTTATTTATAAACCCTAATCTTTCTTTAAACTCATCTCCCAATGTTAAATTTCCCTGTTTTATAGATGTATAGTAAAGTGTATATGTTATCTTGCCATAAAGAGATGAAGAAGGTGATAGATTATCTAACATATTCCTACCAAAATTAAATAAGGAGCCATATTCTCCCCACCTCTCATAGATTCCTTCTACCATATCCCATGCGATAAGTGCATCTTCTTCTTGTAAATTCCCATCAGAAAGTAGAGAAGAAAACAATTGAAGGGCCTTTTCATCACTTCCTCTCATCCAATGATAAAAGGCCTCTGCCTCTTTGGGATTTACCTCATATAATTTTGAGATAAGAGGTAGAGAAGATAAATCTAAATTTTCTCCATATGCAATTGAAGATATAAATAACAATAGAATAAAAAAACTTCTTATAAGAACATTTTTCCACCTTGGCATAATAACCCCCTATTTTATAAGACTTGCTACTATTTTTACTCCATAATCCAGAATTATCACAACAAAAAGGGCAGGAAGAAAATTTCCCACTTTTATCTCTTTAAGCTCAAGCATCCTTATGCCTATAGCGATTATTATAAGTCCACCTACAGAGGTAAAATTGGCCAATATACTTCCTTCCGTAAGAAATTTCAAAAAAGATGCAAGGATGGTAAGGGAACCTTGAAATAATAAGACTATAGCGGCAGAGAATAAAACACCTATCCCCAAAGTGGAAGAGAGCATAATGGATGTGAGACCATCTAACATAGATTTTACATATAAGATACTGGAATCATTATTTAGTCCATCTTGGATGCAGCCAAGAATGGTCATAGGTCCTACGCAAAAGATAACACTTGCAAGTACAAAACCTTTTACAAAATTTTCTCCCCCCTTACCACCCATCTTTCCCTCTATATATCTTCCCAAATCGGCAATCTTATCTTCTATTTTCCATATCTCTCCAAGTGCCCCTCCTATTACTATACTTGCAATAACGATAAGAAAATTCTCTACTTTAAACCCCATCTTCATCCCTATCAAAATAGTAGAAAGTGCCACTCCTTGTACCATTATGTTTTTTATAGAATCTTTCAATTTTGCCCCAAGATATAGACCGATAGATGAACCAAGAATTACTGTAATAGTATTTACAATTGTCCCTTGCATAAAGTACTCCTTTTTTGATTATTTATACTTAAAATGGAACACCTGATACTAAAATAATATTTGCATAAGGGGTAAATTCTCCTGTTCTTACCATACCTTTTACCTCTTTTCCTTCAAGAGCCCCATTTAATAACATATGTTTAAATTCCATATGCGGTATGATTTCTACTTCTATAGGGTTACCCTTATTATTTATACTATTTACTATATCCATAAATTCTTTATAGATATGTGGACTTATCTTTTCTGTCTCTTCGGCAATTATAACCTTTTCAATTTCTAATTCTTCAAGTATTACCTTTACTACATCAACTACTTTTGGGAGATTTACACCTACAGAGACATCTACAACTTTTGTCATTTCATGTCGAGGTATAGGAAAACCCCTATCTGTAACATAAAGCATGTCTCCATGTCCCATATTAGCAACTACCCGAGAGAGCTCAGGGTTAAGGATTCCCTTCTTTTTCATAATAATACCTCCTATTTTTTATTATAGACTTAAATCCCTCTCTTTTATAAAATCCATAAGCTCCTGATAAGTGGGTGCACCTGGCTGTGCTCCATATCGTGTAGTGGATAGTGCACCTGCATAGCTTGCAAAACGCAAGGCCTTTATCAGCTCACCATCCCTTGCCAGAGAAAAGGACAAGGCACCTGCAAAGACATCTCCTGCGGCAGTAGAGTCTACAGATTCTACCTTTACAGGTTCTATATATTCCCAACCATCTTTTGATACAAGTACACACCCTTTTGAGCCTAATTTTACAATGGCATTAGTTACGCCCCATGATAGGAATACTTCTCCTGCCTTCTTTGCACTCTCTGGATCAGAAACCTCTATACCCGTAAGTCCTTCTGCCTCCACTTCATTAGGTGTAACAATAGAGACCTTTTCCCAGAAATCCTTAGGAAATTTCTCTCCGGGTACAGGGGCGGGATCAATAATTACCATTACCCCTTCTTTATAAGCGATATCTACACCTTTAAACACTGCATCATAGGGGACTTCTAACTGTGAGAGAAAAATCTTTGCGTCTTTTATAATATCTCTTGCGTCTTGTATATCATTGGCATCTACATCTCCATTTGCACCCGGTACAAAGGTTATCATATTTTCTCCCTTTTTATCTACCATGATTAATGCAATACCTGTAGACTGATTTTTGGAAATCTTTAAAAAATCAGTATTCACACCCCAAGAGTGCATACTATCTTTAAGGGTTTTCCCAAAATCATCATCCCCTATTCTACCTAACATATAGGCACTTCCCCCTAACTTACCGATAGCAACTGCCTGATTTGAGCCCTTTCCTCCAGGATACATACCAAATTTATATCCTTTTATCGTTTCTCCAGGTTTTGGCAAGACCTCTGCATTTGTAACAAGGTCCATATTTATACCGCCAAGTACAACAATCTTGTCTCCCATGTTATTCCTCCCTTTCTATATCAAAAATCTCTACCTTTAGATAAAAGGTTCTCTCTTCCTCTGGTAAAAGAAAATCTAATCTACCTTGGGTTTTAAAACTCTTTTGCCCTACAGGCCAACTGTTCCCAGGTTCTATCCCCAAAACATATTCCCCTTCTCCCAACATCTTCCATATCGTTGTATAGTACATCTCTTCCAAAAGCCAAGAAACCTTTACCCCTATACCCAACTTTTTATTGAGTAACCTTACCTCTGCCTCTCCTTTTCTCTCTTTGTATTCTGCAAAAAATACCCGCTCTTTAAAACCATATTGAGGTGAGGAAAAAGTCAGTATCTCATAAGGCTTATCCTTTCTTGCCTCTTGGTCTCTTGGAACAAATTCTACAGGGGGGAAGAATAAAATTTCAAGGTCAGGAGATAATATAGGATATCCAAAATTAATATGGGAAAGATACATAAGAGGCATTTCTCTATGTGCCCTGTTTGAAATTACTGTAAAAATCTCAAAAACAGGGTCTTTGTGGTTCATTTTTATCTCTCGTCTCATCAAGTAATCTTCTTCGAAAATCTTAGATTCTCTTACCTTTCCAGAAAGAGATAGTATATATTCATCTCCCAACCAATATGTCTCCCTTTTTACCTCCTCTGCCTCAAGACTTGAAATCCTCCCATGTAACCCCTCTCCTTCAGATGGAGGTCCTACATTCAAAAGCCCACAAGTGGTAAGGAACCCCCCAAAAAAGATACGTCCCCATTCTGATTCATGCTCTGAATAGTGTCTACCGGAACTAAGATAGGTAGGGGAGACCCAAGCAATAGGGATACCTTTATACATCACCTTCCCTATATCCATTCCCCTATCAGGTATAACCTCTAAACTAAGACCAGAGGTATTATAAAATCTTGCCACCCTTAGGCCCTTTCCTCTGCCATCTATCTCTTCCCTTAACTCAATTCCTGCAAATTGTTCTTCTTTCCCTACCCTTTTTAAAAGCTCCTCTCTATTTAAAACAAATACATCCTTCATTTCAATCCCTCCTCTTTTTGATAACCAAAGTTAATTTGTCAAGTATATCTTTTTCCTTTCCCCGAAATAATATACTTTTATGAGATGAAGTGGTGCCTTTTATAATCTCAATATCTCTTTTAGGTATGTCTAAAAGTGAGGAGAAAAAACTAATAATTTCCTTATTCGCTGCACCTTTTACAGGAGGGGATTTAATCTTCATTTTTATCTCATGTTCTAAAACTTCTACAATTTCACTTCGTGAGGCCCGTGGAATTACTTTTACATTTAATAAAACACCATCTTTAACTGTCCTATATAACTTGTTCATCTTCTTTAAGAGAAGCGTCAAATTCTATATCTTCTTTTTTTAAAGAATCTACCATTTCTAAAAAAGACTCTATAACAGTCTTTAATTTCATTATAAATACATCCCTCTCTTTTTCTAATCTTATAATTTCATTCTTTACCTCAGCCACTCTTAGATTGGCATCTCTCAATATACTTTCAGCTTTTGTTTTTGCTTCTCGAATGATTCTCTCTGCCTCAAGTTCCGCTTCTTTTACTATAAGTTCCCTTTTCCTTTGGGCTTCTCTTTCTATCTCTTCAGACCTTTTTTGGGCAGTTACTAAGGTTTTTCGAAACATCTCCTCATCTTTTTTATATTCTTCCAATTTCTGTTTTAGTTCTTCAAATTGTTTCTTCAAATAATGATTTTCCTTGGATAAAACCTCATAACTTCTTGCAACTTTATCTAAAAAATCATCAACTTCTTCAATATTGTATCCTCGAAAGCTCCTGGAAAATTCCTTCTCTTCTATATCCAAGGGTGTGATCTTTTCAATGTTGTCCAACATACTATCCTCCTCAATAAAGTATCACTATAAGTAACTTTATAAGTAGTCTTCGAAATATATCCAAAAAGAAAAAGGCAAGTATAGGAGAAAGATCAAGCCCCATCATACCTAAGGGAATAACTATCCTAAATGGGGCCAAAATAGGCTCTGTAACCCTGTAAATAAAATCTATAATTGGGTTGTTTCTATCCACTGGAAACCATGAAAGTAAAACTCGTGCAAGTACTAGATATGAATATATTTGAAATAATAAATTGATAGTTCTTATTATTGTAAACATCTATTTTCTCCCCAATTCCTTCGATCTTAGAGTGGCCTTCTCTACTGCTTCCATAAAGGCAGCCCTTACACCATTTCTCTCAAGTGCATATATGCCTTCTATAGTTGTACCACCAGGAGATGTTACTATCTCTTTTAAAACCTCAGGATTCTTTCCTGTTTGGATTACCATTTCTGATGCACCCCTTACAGTATGTGCCGCAAGTTTCAAAGATACAGAACGAGGAAGTCCCATCTTTACCCCTGCATCAGAGAGTGCTTCTATCATAAGAAATACATATGCTGGCCCACTCCCGCTAAGACCTGTAACTGCATCCATAAGCTCTTCCTTTACAACTACTGTCTCACCTACACTTCCAAAAAGAATCAGGACTTTTTCCAACATCTCTTTATCTACCAAAGAAGAGGGTGAAATAGCTGAGATACCTGAACTCACCTGAGCAGGTGTATTTGGCATAATTCTCACAACCGGAACATCAGGAAGATGCTCTTCTAATATATCTAAACCTATGCCTGCAGCTATGGAAATAACAAGATGAGAAGGGGTTACCCTTTTTGAAACCTCATTTAATACCTCTTTTATATGCTGTGGCTTTACTGCCAAAAGTACAATATTTACACTCTCTACCCCCTCTTCGATAGTATTTACCTTATTTATACCAAAAGAATCTGCAACACCATTTAGCCTATCCACATCTACATCATATGCATATATAAGCTTAGGACTTATCACTTCACCCTCTATTATCCCCTTTATAAGGGCACTTCCCATAGCACCTGTACCTATAAAAAGTATCTTATCTTGCAATATCCTCACCTCTTTCATTTTTTATATACATCTTGGAAAATGGCCCTTCCCACCCTAATCAGGGTAGAGCCTTCCTCTATAGCAATCTCAAAATCGCCACTCATTCCCATGGAAAGTATTTCCATTTCTATATTTGGGATATTCATTTCCTTAACCTTATCAAAGAGTTCTTTGGTCTTTCTAAAATATGGCCTTGTAAGTTCAGGATCATCAAATAAAGGAGCCATAGTCATAAGGCCTTTAACCTTTATATATTTGTATTTTGAAAGTTTTTCCAAAAATGGAATTAAATCTGATGGAGAAATACCATGTTTTGTCTCTTCAAATGATATTTTTACCTCAACTAAGACCTCCATAGGCCTTCCTAAAGAAACCGCACGCTTCTCTATCTCATCTGCAAGTTTTAGAGATTCTAAGGACTCGATCATATCAAATATATGTACAGCATATTTTACTTTATTTACCTGTAAGGGGCCTATCATATGCCATTTTATCCCTTTTTTCACTTTATCAAATTTATCTCGTGCCTCTTGAACCCTGTTTTCTCCTATAACCTCTATTCCTTCATCTATTGCCTCATTTATATACTCGGGGGCTACCATTTTCGTAACTCCCATAAGGACTATTTCATTTGGACTTCTTCCAGCTCTTTTACAAGCATCCTCAATCCTTTTTTTTATATAAGCTATATTCTCTCTTATTCCCATGCTTTCCCCTCTTTTACTTTTTAGAGTTTACATAAACTACTCCACCATTTATCTTTTTCATATCAAATAATCTTGTAATACCTATAATTACCTCAGACGCCCCTATGAATAGATATCCATCTTTTTTTAGAGCCTCCTTTATCCTACCAAGCAATTCTCTCTGTGTAGTTATATCAAAGTATATCATAATATTTCTAAAAAATACAATATCGTAATAATCTCTTTTCCATATAATGGCATTTTTTTCTAAGACATTTATCTTGTGAAACTCTATAGACCTTTTTAAGTCATCTCTTATGGCATAATCATTTTCTCCTACTTTTGTAAAATATTTATTCAAGTAATAACTATTTAATCCTCTATCTACCTCTACCTGTCTATAGTGCCCCTCCTTTGCACGAAATAAGGCATATTCACTTATATCACCGGATATAATTTTAAAATCGTATTTATCTAAATTAGAAAAGACCTCAAAGGCTATCATAGTTATAGAATAAGGCTCTTGTCCAGTAGATGAGGGAACACTCATAATGCGAACTTTTTTTGCCCCTTTTTCCTTAAATTCAGGGAAAATATATCTTTTTAGAATTTCAAATGGGTAGGTATCTCTAAAGAAACTTGTTTCATTAATAGTTATAGCATCTATAAAATTTCTAAGTACAGGACTATCAAAAGGTAGTTTCTTTATTAGATTATAAAAATCCAGAAGATTTTTACACTTTGTCTCCTTAAGAAGTGGTGCAAGTTTTAATTCAAGAAAATAATCCTTATTCTCCTTATATGTAATACCTGTAATCTTTTTTATAAAATCTCTTATGAGTTTAGTCTCTTCTTTACCTTTGCTCACTCATCTCTCCCTTTTTAAAAAATCTTTTAATAAAAGTCTATCTCTATCAAAAAGATAAGGGACTGTGTTATAGACATCCATCTGGGCCAAAAATTCTATATCATCTCTCTTTCCAAATCTAAGTATATTCCTTCCACTTTCGCTCTCCAAAAGACACTTTTTTATATCATCCTGTTTTAATTTATAATATTCATAAGAAATTCTTGCAGAATCTCTTAGCTCAAAATCGTCTTTTTCCAAAAGGCCCTTTATATATGCCCCTCCACACAAAAAATCATCTATTATAAAGGTTTTATCTTTTCCTGCACATACCAAATATATATCGAGTCCTTCCTCATTTGATAAAGTAACTATCACATTCACAAGAGGTTTAAAATTCAAAAGAGAACCTACAAAAAGATGTCTTACATCACTATACTTTTTTATAACCCTTGTTCCATTTGTTGTAGTTAATATAAGGATCTTATTGGATAAATTAGCATTTTTTATATGGAGAGGGGAATTATCAAAATCAAAACCTTCTACCTTTTCCCCTCCCCTCTCTCCTGCAATGTATGCCCTATATGGTAAAGATTTTTTTAGAGAAAAGGCCTCCTCTACCTTCTCTACGATAAATAAGGCCTCTCCTCCTTCACCAAAAAAGGTTGTTATAGTGCTTGTTGCACGGATAACATCTATAACCACAACTATTGCATCTTTAGGTATATCACCGTAAGGTACGGGAAATAGGCTAATCTTTCTTTTCATATCTTAAGATTAAATTTCTAGCAGCCCATACTTCATCCAATCTTTTTACAGGTGTAGTATGTGGAGCATCTTTTAAAATATCTGGATTATCTTCTATCTCTCGTACAATCTCTTTTAGGGCATCTGCAAATTTCTCTATAGTTTCTCTATCTTCCGTCTCCGTAGGTTCTATCATTAGATCCTCTTTAACTATAAGAGGGAAATATATTGTAGGTGGATGAAAGCCATAATCTATAAGTCTTTTTGCTACATCCAATGCCTTTATGCCCTTATTTTTATACCTTTTTGTAGATATAACAAATTCATGCATATACCTCTCATCATACTGCACATCAAAATAATCTCTAATAAGGGAGAGTAAATAATTGGCATTTAGAACAGCTGCATCAGAGGTTTCAAATATGCCACTTTCCCCTAATATTCTAAGGTATACATAGGCTTTAAGAACCACAAGAAAATTACCGTAAAAGGCACGGACTTTACCTATAGAATGTGGATAATCATAATTTAGAAAATATTTCCCTTCATTATTTTTTTCTATCTGTGGCACAGGTAAAAAGTCAATAAGATGAGCCTTTACACCAACAGGACCTGAACCTGGACCACCTCCACCATGAGGTGTAGCAAAAGTCTTATGTAGATTAAACTGTATTGTATCAAATCCCATGTCTCCTGGTCTAACTCTTCCCAAGATTGCATTTAGATTTGCCCCATCGTAATGAAGAAGTGCTCCATATTCATGGGCAATATCTGCTATTTTTTTTATATTCTCCTCAAAAATCCCTAATGTATTCGGATTTGTAAGCATAATGGCTGCTACATCTTCGTCCATAAGTTCTCTTAGATGTTCGCAATCCACCATACCCCTCTTATTTGACCTTACCTCTACTACTTCATAGCCTGCAAGAGCAGAAGATGCAGGGTTGGTTCCGTGTGCAGAATCAGGCACTATAACTTTCTTTCTTGGATTACCCTTAAGGGTATGATATGCCCTTATTACCAATAAGCTGGTAAGCTCTCCATGGGCCCCTGCAGCAGGCTGAAAGGTTACTTTATCCATTCCACTTATTTTTTCTAAATAATTAGCTGTTTTGTAGAGAATTTCGAGTGCACCTTGGGAAAATTTTTCTGGATAATAAGGGTGTATATCTTTAAACTGGGAATTTAAAGTCACATATTCTGAAATCTTGGGATTATACTTCATTGTACAAGAACCAAGGGGATAAAAATTTGTATCAACACTCATATTAAGCTGGGAAAGATTAGTATAATGTCTTACAACATCTAATTCTGAAACCTCTGGAAGATATGCCTTTTCCTTGCGTAAGACCTCTCCTGGTAAAAGCTCTTCGCTTGTTTTTAAAGAAGGGTCTTTTTTTATAGGAATATAGGTTCTTTTACCGGATCTAGATAGTTCATATATTAATTTATTCTTCATGATATTCCTCCAGGGCCTTTTGAAGTTTTTCTATATCTCCCTCTCCTATCATCTCCGTTACATTTACAAGAAAACAATTTTCCATATCTTTTTTATATCTTCCAAGAGGTAATCCAAATATAATATCCCTATCTAAAAGATAATTGTAGAGCTTCTCTGGGTTATATTTTGTTTCAATCACAAATTCATTAAAGAAGGGGGCTTGAAACTTGAGAGAAAACCCCTTATAGGATAATATAACATCTTTTATCTTATGGGCAAGGGCAAGGTTGTACTCTGAGAGCTCATAAAATCCCTCTTTTCCCAATAATGCAAGATATATTGCGGCCCTTAATGCACAAAGTCCCTCATTGGAACATATATTAGATGTAGCTTTCGCCCTTCTTATGTGCTGCTCTCGTGTAGAAAGAGTAAGGACATAGCCCCTATTTCCCTCTCGGTCTTTTGTCTGCCCTACCAACCTACCAGGCATCTTTCTTACATATTTTTTAGATGTACCAAATATCCCAAGGTAAGGACCTCCAAAGGCCAAAGGATTCCCAAAACTCATTCCTTCACCAGTTACAATATCAGCACCTACCGCTCCAGGTGGGACTATAACACCCAAGGATATAGGTTCAGGCGTAGATGTAATAAGAAGGGCATCTCCTATTACATTTTTTATCTCCTTTAAATCCTCAATTATTCCAAAAAAGTTAGGATAACCTATAAGGACAGCAGCTGTATCTTCTATATTATCTCTTAAAAAAGAAATATCTGTCTTCCCCTCTTCTGTATATGGCACCTCAATTATTTCTATATCTCTATTTTTCACATATGTATTTATTACTTGAAGGTATTCAGGATGAATAAGAGAGGAAACAAGAAACTTTCTTTTCCCTGTTACATTTGCTGCCATAAGTACTGCCTCAGAAAGAGAAGATGCACCATCATACATAGAGGCATTTATTACCTCTACCCCAAATATATAGGATACCATAGACTGATACTCAAATATCGCTGTTAAAGTACCCTGACTTACCTCCGGCTGATAAGGTGTATATGCTGTAGCAAACTCACCTCGCGAAGATAAAAAATCCACCACTGGAGGTACAAAATGAAAATAGGCACCTGCGCCCAGGAAAGAGGAAACAGAGAGAATATCTCTATTTTTGGCACCTATCTCATGAAGTTCTCTAACTATATCAATTTCAGTAGCCCCCTGTGGAAGACCTACCTCTATTTTATTTAAAACCTCTTTTGGGATATGCGAAAAAAGTTCTTCTTTTGAGCCTATCCCAATCTGCTTTAACATTACTTCTATATCATCTGGGGTGTGTGGAACATAGTTCATCCCTCTTCCTCCAAAAATTTAAGATATGCATCTTTATCCATAAGCTCGGTAAGTTCTTCTTTATTGGAAAGTTTTATCTTTACAAGCCAACCTTCACCATAAGGATCTTCATTTACAAGTTCGGGGGCATCTTGTAACTTTTCATTGATTTCTACAATCTCCCCTGTTGCCGGAGAATAAACATCAGATGTTGCTTTTACAGATTCTAATACCATAAAAGGCTTCATCTTTTCTACTTTCTTTCCCACCTCTGGTAATTCTACATACACCACATCCCCAAGATTATCCTGGGCATAATCTGTAATCCCACATATACCTATATCACCTTCAACTTTTAACCATTCATGTTCCTTAGAGTAAAATAAACCATCCCTTACATCCATTTTTTTCTACCTCCTACTTTTTTGGTTTATAAAATGGCAAAGAAGTAATTTTTGCATCTATCTTTTTCCCTCTTATATCAACCTGGATATCATCCCCTGGAGAAAGAGAGAGGTCTTTTGTATAACCTAATCCTATCATCTCTTTTAAGACAGGGGAAGAGGCTCCACTTGTTACCCAACCTATCTCTTCATTACCTTTAAAGAGTTTATATCCCTGTCTTGGAACACCTCCCCTACTGAAAGAAAAGCCTATAAGTTTTTTATGAGGATGCCCCTTCACAGAAAGAAGTGCATCTTTTCCCACAAACTCTTTATCCCAATAGATAAATGCATCAAGTCCTGCTTCTATAGGATTTATTTGTTCTGTAAGCTCATGTCCATAAAGGGGATAGCCTGCTTCTAGTCTAAGTGTATCTCTTGCACCAAGTCCACATGGTTTTACACCCTTTTTGAAAAGCTCTTCCCAGATAAGGGGTATATACCTACTTTCTGCATATATTTCAAAACCCAAATCCCCTGTATAGCCTGTACGAGAAATAATAATATCAATACCCTTGAACTTTACCCCCTCTCTATAATAGTAAAACTTTAAAGAGTCTAGGGGAAAATCTATAAAATCAGAAAGGATTTTAAGAGAATCAGGTCCTTGAATAGCTATATTTCCAAAATCTACCTCTCGAACAGAAATAGCCCCTGAAACAAAAGATTTAATATAGTCTAAGTCTTTTTCTATATTTGAAGCATTTACTACAAGCATAATCTTTGTAGGTGAAAATACATATACCAAAAGGTCATCTACGATACCGCCATCTTCTTTTAAAAGAAAACTATACTTCACCCTCCCCTCAGGAAGTCCCTTAAGTTTTGCAGGAAGAAGAGAGTCTATAAATTCTAAGGCATCCATACCTTCTATAAAAAGCTCTCCCATATGAGAGACATCAAACATACCTAAAGCATTTCTGACTGTCATATGCTCTTTCACTATACTCTCATAATAAAGGGGCATCTCATACCCCCCAAAGGGTACAAGTTTCGCCCCATGTTCTTTGTGCCATTTATACAATACTGTACGTTTTAGATTTTCCATCAGAAAAGACCTACCACTTTTCCATTTTCATCAATATCTATATCCATTGCCGCAGGATGAGATGGAAGCCCTGGCATAGTCATCATGGTTCCCAACAATGGATATAAAAATCCAGCCCCTACTGATGCCTTTATATCTCTTATGGGTACCCTAAACCCTTTTGGTCTCCCCTTAAGTTCAGGATCATGAGAGAGGGAAAGGTGAGTCTTTGCCATACATATAGGCATCTTATCAAAACCTTTTTCTGTAAAGAACCGAATCTTCTTTTCGGCCACAGGGGAATAATCTACCCCATCTGCACCGTAAACCTTTGTGGCAATTGTCTCTATCTTCTCCTTTATTGGCATATCAAGGGGATAAAGGTAGTGGAAGTTATTTTTCTCCTTAGTTGCTTCAACTACTTTCTCTGCAAGTTCTACACCGCCTTCTCCACCCTTTGCCCATACTTCATGGACTACAACTGCATAGGCACCTGCCTCCATAGCCTTTTCCTTTATCACTTCTATCTCTCTATCTGTATCTGTAGTAAACCTATTAATCGCAACAATAGCTGGTATGCCAAAGAGTTTTACATTCTCTATATGTTTTGCAAGATTTTCACATCCCTTTGCTACTGCTTCTACATTTTCTCTTCCAAGTGCCTCTTTGTCTACCTTTCTTCCAGGTTTCAATACTATTCCTCCACCATGCATCTTAAGGGCCCTCACAGATGCCACAATTACTGCAACATCAACCTTAAGACCACTTACTCTAGACTTTATATCAACCATCTTTTCAAATCCCATATCAGCACCAAAACCACTCTCAGTTACTACAAAATCAGAAAATCTTGCTGCAATAAGGTCTGCAAGTACCGAATTATTACCATGGGCAATATTTGCAAAGGGGCCTGCATGCATGATGGTAGGTACATGTTCTATAGTTTGTACTAAATTAGGTTTTATCGCATCTTTTAAAAGCACTGTCATAGCCCCTGCGGCCTTTAAATCTTCTGCTGTAATAGGCTCTCCATCTATGCTATATGCAGCAACCATCCTACCAAGTCTTTCACGAAGATCCCTTAAGTCTTTTGCAAGGGCAAGTATAGCCATTACCTCAGATGCAACTGTAATATCAAAACTTGCCTCTCTGGGCACCCCATTTAACTTTCCACCAAGTCCTACGATTATCTGCCTTAGAGCCCTATCATTTATATCAACACCACGGTTTACTTGAATATTATGGATATCAATATTTAATGCATTTCCCTTTTGAAGGTGATTGTCAAGCATTGCTACCAAAAGATTGTTTGCAGCCCCCACTGCATGTATATCTCCCGTAAAATGAAGGTTAATATCTTCCATAGGGAGTACCTGAGAGTAGCCTCCCCCTGCAGCACCTCCTTTAATACCAAAAACAGGGCCCATAGAGGGCTGTCTAAGGGTGATAATCGTCTTTTTTCCAATTTTGGCAAGTGCCTGTCCAAGTCCTATAGTAGTAACCGTTTTTCCCTCCCCTAAAGGAGTAGGTGTGATAGCTGTTACATCAATATACTTTACATTTGGATTAATCTCTTTCCGAGAAAGTACATCCAAGGATATTTTAGCCTTATACTTACCGTAAAGTTCAATCTCATCTTCCTTTAGCCCCATCTCTTCGGCTATCTCTACAATAGGTTTTAAAGTGGCTTCCTGCGCAATTTCAAGATCTGATTTCATATCTCTCCTCCTACTTTAATTTAAATTTTTGAAATCCTCCTTGAACAATCTCTCTTTTTTCATTCAAAACGACATAATTAAAGGGAAGATAATCAAAAACATCTATACCTTCTAAAAGCTTATCTTGATTGGTAGTAACTAATATAATATCACCATTTTTCATAAAAAAGTTAGGGACTTTTCCTATAAAAATATACTTTCCATTATAGCTAAAATCCAATATACCTATTTTATCCTCTTTTAGATAGATAGGAGGAACAAGTTTTAGTAAAAAATCCTCTACCTTTCCAAAAGGTGCATAGATTATTGGTATTCTCTTTCTGTATTTATTTATATTTTTTAAATAATCTTTCATAGAGACTTTAATTACATTGTATCCTTTTTTCTTAAACTTTTCTGTCTCTTTTTCTAGATAGTCATCTATACTTTTCGGTAATGAATTATAGTCCACAAGTAAAATAGCAGGTTTTTTTCTTTTTTCAAGAATTGAGCCCATATTTTCTGGTATCTCAACCTTTATCTTCCCACTATTTATACCAGAAAGATAAGAAAGTATCTGAGGATAAAATTGGGCAAAATTTTTATAGTTATCAATGTCTCTATAGTATTTCTCAAGGAATTTAGCTAAAGGTCTTACAAGATAGTATCCATTACTTTCTTCTCTTACTATGGCCCACGATTCCTCTTTTTCAGAATATAGCACCTTCATAAGGTGAGACGCCACTGCACTTACTATTATTTCATTTATAAGCTTATAGGTAGAGAGCTTCTTTCTTGTCATATTATAATACTTTATCCTTTTGAGCCTTTTTATCTCTTCCACATATCCATAATCTATAGGTTCTACGAAAGACCTCACAAGCTCTTTTATTATTTGATATACATATTCCAATTTTTCTCGTTCTGTTTTAGGTAAAAAAGAAAGGCCCATTATAGCAAATGACTCAAATCCATAAGGTGTCCTTATATAAAGTCCATAGTTTTTAGGAAGAGATGGACTTAAAAATACACTATATCCAAGAGATTTTGCCTTAAAAAAATCCTCCAATACAGATATAAGGTCAATCGGTATGAAGTCTTTTATGCTGTTTTCGAGTACTTTATAAAAATTCTCATGCTTTTTGTAAAATGCCTCAAATTTGTAATCATAATAAAAGGCCTTAAATTCAAATATAAATTTCTTAAGAAAGGCTTCCTTGAGTGCGCCTGTAGGAATTCCTATACCTTTTGATATTTGGATAAAAGACTTTTTTGGATATGCAAACTTAAAATCTGATGATAAATGGAGCAATAGAAGATAAGGAGCCTCTCCCTTAAATCCAAAAGTCCTAAGAAGTTGGATCATATCGATAGCAGGGTGTTTTCTATTGTGCCCCTTTACAAAATATTCATTTATATCTTCCTTGTAATCTAAAAATTCACTATTTTTGGGCCAATCGGTAATCCCTGAGATGTAATTTAGGATACCAAGTGCCTCTATTTTAGGTTCTACTTTTATAGAAAGACCCTGAGAAAAGGCAAGTCCGGAAAAAGATAAAACTACTATTAATATGAAAATACCATATTTTTTCAAAAAACTCACCTCAATTCTTTTTGTTAGTTATATATTCGTGGATGGCCTTGGCAGCCTTTCTTCCTGCACCCATTGCAGAGATCACTGTTGCTGCACCTGTAACAATATCTCCCCCTGCAAAGACACCTTCTCTTGTAGTTTTACCTGTGTTCTCTTCTGCTACTATATAGCCTTTCTTATTCAATTTGAGTCCTGGTGTTGTCTGAGCTACTATAGGTTGTGCAGCTTGTCCTATGGCAACAATTACATTATCCACGCCCATCCGAAAATTAGAACCTTCAATAGGGATAGGTCTTCTTCTTCCTGACTCATCTGGTTCTCCAAGTTCCATTCTTATAAGCTCTGCCTCTTTAAGCCAACCATTTTCATCACCTATAAACCTTACAGGGTTTACAAGAAATTCAAACTTCACTCCCTCTTCCTCTGCATGTCCTATCTCTTCTAATCTTGCTGGCATCTCTTTTCTAGATCTTCTATATACAACTATCACTTCTTTGGCCCCTATTCTAAGAGCTGTTCTTGCTGCATCCATAGCTACATTTCCCCCACCTACTACCATAACCCTCTCTCCTATATGAATCGGTGTATCATACTTTGGGAACTCATGGGCATGCATTAGATTTACTCTAGTGAGAAATTCACTTGCAGAATATACACCAAGCAAATTTTCCCCTTCTATTCCCATAAATCTTGGAGTTCCTGCACCTACTGCAATAAATACTGCCTCATATCCCTCTTCAAAGAGTTCATCTATTGTATAGAGATACCCTATTACTGCATCTGTTACTATTTTCACACCCAATTTCTGGACAAAATCTAGTTCTCTTTTTAATACGCTTCTTGGGAGACGAAATGGAGGAATACCGTATGTAAGTACCCCGCCTGGCTCATGTAATGCTTCAAAGATGGTTACCTCATATCCAAGTTTTGCAAGGTCCACAGAACAACTTATACCAGAAGGACCTGACCCAATTATAGCCACTTTATGACCATTTGGCTCTGGCAGTTCAGGCACTTCTACACCATGTTCATATTCCCAATCTGCCACAAATCTCTCCAATCTTCCTATAGCCACAGGCTCTCCGCGTATCCCTACCACACACCTTGCCTCACACTGAGACTCCTGAGGACAGACTCTCCCGCAGATAGCAGGTAAAAAGTTATCCTCCTTTATCTTATTAACCGCCTCTTTAAATTTACCCTGTTTTATAAGTTGAATAAAATCTGGAATCTTTATATTAACAGGACACCCTTCTACACAAAACGGCCTCGGACAATTAAGACACCTCTCTGCCTCAAGTTGTGCAAGTTCTATAGTAAAACCTAATGCCACTTCCTCAAAATTTTGCACTCTCTCTTTGGGGTCTTGCTCTGGCATATGTTGACGCGGTATTTTTTTCATCTTTGCACCTCTTTCTCCCAAATCTCGAGGGAAAGTCTCTCTTTATCTATATACATCCTATTTCTCCTCATAAGTTCATCAAAATCTACTTTATGTCCATCAAAAATTGGTCCATCTACACATGCAAATTTTATCTTTCCATCCACGGTTACCCTACAAGAACCACACATACCTGTTCCATCCACCATAATAGAATTCAAACTTACTAAAGTATAGATATCATAAGGTTTTGTAGTTTTTGCCACCATTTTCATCATAATAGGTGGTCCCACTGCAATAACTACATCCATTGGAACCTTTTTATCTATTAAATCCTGAAGCACAGTAGTAACAAAACCCTTTGTGCCCTCAGAACCATCATCTGTTGCGATAAGAAGCTCATGAGAAGCTTTGGCCATCTCTTCTTTCATTATCAAAAGGTCCTTATTTCTTGCACCGATAATAGAAATAACCCTTTTCTCTCCTTCTCGAAATAACTCCTTTGCCTTAGGATAGATAGCAGGTATACCTACCCCTCCTCCGATAAGTACTACATTGGTGATTTTTTCTTCTAACTGAAAAGGGATACCAAGGGGGCCGATAAAATCTAAAAGTTCATCACCCTCATTCAACATGCCAAGCATCTTTGTAGTTTTTCCCACCTCTTGAAAAACTATAAGAACCGTACCTTTTTCTCTGTCATAATCTGCTATAGTAAGTGGTATCCTCTCTCCCTTATCATGCAATCTGAGGATTACAAACTGACCTGCACGGGCTTTTTTAGCAACTTGAGGGGCATATATGTTATACCACTTAATATCTGGAGCAAGAATTCTTTTTTCCACTATTTTAAACATTGAATCCTCCTACCATTGGATCCTCCTAAATTTATTTTAAGTCTAAATCTTTGCTTATACTATAATTTTACAATAAAAAATGGTTAAAAATCAAGAAAAATATCTCATCTTTTTATAAAGTCTTATGAAATCTTCCACACTCAATTCTTCAGGTCTTATTGAAGGGTCTATTTTCACTTCTTCTAAAAGCCCTATAAGTTTATCCCTATCAGAAATAATAGCCTTTAGGGTGTTTACTATCATCTTTCTTCTATTTCCAAAGGTTGTATTTAAGATATGAAAAAAGAGTGCTTCATCTTCTATTTTGTATGTGTTGTGTGGCACTAATTTCACCACCACAGATTCTACTTTTGGAGGAGGAAAAAAAGAACCTGGCTTTATCTTAAAAGCTATTTTTGGTGAAAATACAAGCTGGGAAACTACTGACAAAATTCCATACAACTTAGACCCGGGAGATGCCAAAACTCTATCGGCAACATCCTTAGGCATCATAATAATTGCCTCTTCTATTAAATTCGACCATCCATAAAGCTTTCTTATAATAAAAGAAGAAAGATAATAGGGAATATTTCCCACTATTTTTACTTTACCAACTACCCCTTTTTCTTCTATATCCTCCCAACTCACCTTTCTTATATCTTTATACAAAAAGGAAATGTTTGGATATCTTTTTTTAAGCTCATCAAGGATAGGAAAAAACTCTTTATCTATTTCTATACCTATAACCCTCTCTGCTATATCTTTTAAAAAGATCGTTATATTCCCTGGTCCACTTCCTATTTCAACAAGAGTAGCATTATCATCTCCTATAGTGTCAACCAATTTGGTAATTATATTAAAATCTATGAGGAAATTTTGCCCTTTTTCTTTTTTTATCGTAATTCCATACTTCAAAAATAACTCTTTTAACTTTTTTTCTGTCAAAAATAGGTCTTTATTCATACCCTAGGAAGTGTAATACCCTTTTGCCCCTGATATTTACCCTTTTTATCTTTATAACTTACCTCACAAACCTCATCAGCCTTTAAAAAGATAAGCTGAGCTATTCCCTCATTTGCATAGATTTTGGCAGGAAGAGGTGTTGTGTTACTAATTTCTATTGTAATATGTCCTTCCCACTCGGGTTCAAGAGGGGTTACATTTACAATGATTCCACATCTTGCATAACTTGATTTGCCAAGACATATTGCCAAAAGATCCCTTGGCATCTTTATATATTCGATGCTTCTACCTAATGCAAAAGAATTCGGTGGAATTATACATACATCACCGGTAAAATCTACAAACTCTCCCCCAACAAAACCTTTAGGATCAATAATTACATTGTTCACATTTGT
>CAYWXH010000005.1:0-60227 GCA_964462295.1 uncultured Atribacterota bacterium | reverse complement strand
GAAGGTGGTAGGACTGTAGGTGCAGGAGTTATAACTGAGATTATTGAGTAAGAGGAAGGTATAATATAATGAAACAAGTAGTGATATTAGAATGCACAGAATGTAAACATAGAAATTATACTACATATAAAGATAAGAAAAAGAGAAGTGAAAGATTAGAATTAAAAAAATATTGTAAGTTTTGTAGAAAACATACTATACATAAAGAAACAAGATAAATTTTAGTTGCAGGTCCGTAGCTCTAACGGCAGAGCACCGGACTCCAAATCCGGGGGCTGCAGGTTCAAATCCTGCCGGACCTGCCTTTTTTAATATTAAATATAAGGAGATTCCAGAATGTGGTTTAGCAAAATATATCAGAAATTTGTAAGATTTCTGAAGGAGTCTTGGGGAGAATTTAAGAGGGTAACTTGGCCTAGTAGAAAAGAGTTGATCTCAAGTACTACAGTGGTCATACTGTTTGTGCTTTTCTTTGCGGTTTTTATAGGGATAATAGATCTCCTTTTAACCCAGATATTCACCATCTTTATTAGATAATATGGGTGTGATTAATGATTTTAAAAAATAATAAGAGATGGTATGTAGTTCATACATATTCTGGATATGAGGATAAAGTAAGGATAAACTTAGAAAAGAGAGTAGAAATGATGGGAATGAAGGATAAGATTTTTCGCGTCCTTGTTCCCACTGAAAATGTTATAGAAATAAAGAATAGAAAGAGAAAGATTACTCAAAAAAAAGTGTTTCCAGGATACATAATCGTAGAGATGATACTTACAGATGAATCTTGGAATCTTGTAAGAAATACTCCAGGTGTTACACGATTCGTAGGCTCGGGTGGAAAACCAGAACCTCTAAATGAAGAGGAAGTTGACAGAATTTTAAAGCAGATTAGCGGAGAAGGACCTACTACAAAGGTTAATCTCCAAAAGGGAGATAGCATCAAGATTATTGCAGGTCCATTTAGTGATCAAATAGGCACAGTACAAGATATAGACCCCGATAGAGGGAAGGTTAAAGTTTTAATTACCTTTTTTGGAAGAGAAACACCTGTGGAAGTTAGTTTTTCAGATATAGAGAAGTTTTAAGGAGGAATTTTGATAAAATGGCAAAAAAGGTTATCGCACAGGTAAAGTTACAACTTCCTGGTGGAGGAGCAAGTCCTGCGCCCCCTGTAGGACCAGCCCTTGGGCAACATGGGGCGAACATAATGGAATTTGTTAAAAGTTTTAATGAAAGAACAAAAAATCAGGCAGGAACTATCCTCCCTGTAGTTATTACTATTTACCAGGATAGGAGTTTTACATATATTGTAAAAACTCCTCCTGCAGCAGAACTTATCAAACAAGCTGTAGGAATTAATAAAGGTTCAGGAGAACCAAATAGAAATAAAGTAGGAAAAATTACCAAAAAACAGTTACTTGAAATAGCAGAGAAAAAGCTCCCTGATTTAAATACTAAAGATGTAGAGGCAGCTGCAAAAATTATAGCAGGTACTGCAAGAAGTATGGGTGTTGATGTAGTAGACTAGTATTAGAGGTGGGAGAGCTTTAAGCTTGTTGACCACAGGAGGTATGTGTAATGAAAAAAAGAGGAAAGAAATATCGCGAAGCTTTAACAAAATATGAACCTGATAAACTTTATGAACCAAAAGAGGCCTTGAAAACTGTAAAGGATATTGCTTTTGCAAATTTTGATGAGACAGTAGAGGCTGCTATAAGATTGGGGATTGACCCTACAAAGGCTGATCAAAGGGTAAGAAGTACTGTAGTATTGCCACATGGAACTGGTAAAAGTATAAGGGTTTTAGTCTTTGCAAAGGGAGAGAAGGCAAAAGAGGCAGAGGCAGCAGGTGCTGATTATGTAGGCGCAGAGGATCTAGCCGAAAAAATTACAAAAGAAGGATGGCTTGACTTTGATGCAGTTATTGCAACCCCTGATATGATGAGTGTTGTAGGTAAATTGGGCAGAATACTTGGTCCAAGAGGATTAATGCCTAATCCTAAGGTTGGAACGGTTACCTTTGATGTGGCAAAGGCTGTAAAAGAGGCGAAGGCAGGTAGGGTAGAATTTAGAGCAGATAGATATGGTATTTTACATGTGGGAATAGGCAAAGTTTCTTTTGATTTAGATAAGTTAGCTGAGAACTTTGCTGTATTGTTAGATGCCGTGGTTAGAGCGAGGCCTCAGGCTGCAAAGGGTAGATATTTGAAGAGTATCGCTGTAGCCCCTACAATGGGCCCTGGTGTAAAAGTTGATCCCCTTAAAGTAAGAGATTTCATTGAGGAGGTAGGTATATCCTAATTCTGTAAATTTTGATTTGAAATAGAAGGCCTAAGAAGGTAGGTGCCTACGGGCTTAAAATTGCCTACTGAGGCTAAGAGAAATAAAAAAGACCTCTTATGCCTCATATGGCATAAGAGGTCTTTTTTATAACAGGAAAGGGAGAGTGAAAGAATGATTACAAGAGAGAAAAAGCAAGAACTCGTTGGAAAACTTAAAGAACTCTATGATTCGTCCAGTGGTATTGTTATTACAGAGTATAGGGCCCTCTCTATGGAAGAAATAACAACCCTTAGAGAGGAGTTAAAGAAGGCAGGCGATATTTTTAAAGTAGTCAAGAATACTTTAATGAAAAGGGCCATACAGGACAAAGGTATTGAAGGAATCGAAAAGTTATTTGTAGGACCTGTAGCTGTAGCCTTTTCTAAAAGTGATGTTGGGCAGACTGCAAAAACCTTACTTGATTTTCGTAAAAAGGTAGAAAAAATTGAATTAAAAGGTGCAATAATTGATGGAAAGCTTTATGGACAAAAAGAAATTGAAGCTATCGCAAAACTTCCTTCCAGGGAAGTCCTGTTGAGCCAATTGATTGGAACTATGGTAGCTCCGATTTCCAATTTCGTCTCAGTCCTTGCAGCGCCAATGAGAGACTTTGTAAATGTGCTTAATAATTTAAAAGATAAGAAAGAAAAAGAATCTTAGTTTTTTAATGAAAGGAGGTGAAATAAGTGGCAGAAAAATTGACCCAAGAAGAAATATTAGAAGCTATTGCTAATATGTCAGTATTAGAATTATCTGAGTTAGTGAAGAAGTTTGAAGAAAAATTTGATGTAAAGGCCCAGGCTCCAGTAGCAGTTGCTGCTGTTGCAGGTGCTGGCATGGCAGGAGGAGAAGCTGCACAAGCAGAGGAAAAAACCGAATTTACTGTTCAGCTTAAAGAGGTAGGTCCTAAGAGAATAGAGGTAATTAAGGCAATTAGGGCTATTACAGGACTTGGCCTTAAAGAGTCTAAGGCTTTGGTAGATAGTGTACCTGCTCCCGTAAAAGAGGGTATCCCAAAGGATGAGGCAGAAAAGATTAAGGCTCAGTTAGAAGAAGCAGGGGCTGTAGTAGAAATAGCCTAATAAAACAAAATTAAAAATAATATAAATAAAGGGGTATCTAGACCAATAGGTACCCCTTTATTTTTGAGAGATGACTACTATAGAAATTGAAATTTTAAAAAAAATAGAAAATATCTTGTATTCTAATATCTCCTTTTCTAGGAAAATGGAGAGGCTTTTGCCTTTATTGTCGAAACACTATCATATTGACTTCTTGGCCTTTGTTTCTGCCTCGGCAAAGACTAAAAAGTATCGAATACACTCTTTTTTTGGATCTGATAAACCTTATTTTATTTCTCTATTAAACCAATTTACTGCCCAAATATTTAATATACAAAATGAGAACACTCTTACATTATTACAAAAAAGTGATTCAACTTATATCTATGTCCTTCCTTTAAAAAAGGATAACAAGGTAAATTTTGGTTCTTCTATAAATTTTTTATATATATGTTATAGAAAAGAGATTACTACTGATAACCTTGAGGCCCTTATTCTGTTATCTAGGTTAATTAGGAATTTCTATAAATTTCATAGAAAGATAGTTTACTTGGAAAATCAATATAATAAAATAAAGTTATTGTATGAAATATCAAAAACTATTGATAAGATAGATGAAGTAAATATAAAAGAATCACTTTCTAAGGTAATGAATCTTATTCGTAAGGGTGTTTATTATGATTATTTTTCCTTGTACGAAAAGGGAGAAAGCGGCATTTTAAACAAGGTAGATCTTTCTTCTCTCTATGAGATAGATTTATTACAAGATTTTAAATTTCATTTAGGCATAGGACTTTCTGCATGGGTGGCAGAGGCCAGAGAGCCAATTATTATCAATGACTTAAAGAAAAAGAGAAGATTTAAAATTTCCGAAGGAAAACTATTAGAAAATATAAATTCTTTGATTTCTATGCCTTTAATTTTTGGAGGGGAAGTGACAGGGGTTTTAAACCTTGCGCGAATTTATCCTTATAAATTTTACAAAAAAGACCTTAAAATGTTAGAAATTATAGGAAGTCAGGTAGCCTCCATTATTGAGAATATAAAACTTTTGAATAGATTAGAGAATATGGCCTATACAGATGGTTTAACAGCCCTTTTTAATTATAGATATTTTATCCGTGAATTGGAAAAAGAGATAAAAAGGGCGAAAAGGTATAATTATGAAATATCTTTGATTATGATTGATATCGATGATTTTAAAAAGGTAAATGATTTATTTGGACATAATACGGGAAATGCAGTACTTAAAAAACTTTCTGAAATTTTATCATCTAGTATTAGAGATATAGATATAATTGCTCGCTATGGTGGGGAAGAGTTTGTAATCCTTTTGCCCAATACAAAAAAAGAAAATGCAAAAATTTTGGCAGAGAGAATTAGAAGGAGAGTAGAAGAAAGGTTCGAGATAGACTCTCAATCTCTTCCATCTATAACTATAACTTTAGGGATATCTTCTTTCCCTAGAGATGGTAGAGATATGGAAGAACTTATAAAAAAGGCTGATATAGCCTTGTACTATGGGAAGAATATGGGTAAGAATACTACTGTTTTATATAATGAAGGATTAAATGGAAAATAGAAAAGTTGACTTGGAAACTCTAAAATACTTGGTAGAGCATCTCTCAGGAATACTACCTGAAAATTTTTCTCATAGATACTTATTTTCAGAGGCTTTAGCCCTTGTGAATACTAACTCTTTTAATTCTCTTTACCAGTTGAGAGTAAAATTAATAGAGACTCTAATAAAAGATAATAAAGATTTTTTTGAAAGATTACGAGATGATATTAATAGTATAGCAGATGCTTATAAAATCTTATTAGAAAGAAAAATTAAACCTACTCTTGCTTTGGATATTCTATGGGAAGAAATAGGATTAGACAAAAAAGAGAAAGAGAGATTTTTATTATATATAAAGGGTTTTCCTTTTATGGTGTGTAAAGAAAAAATAGTAGAAGATCTTGTATCTATTAGAAAATTCGTAGACATGTTATCTGATAGAGAAAAGTTAATAATAGGCCTATATTATTATGAAGGGCTTACGCTCAAAGAAATTTCCAAATCCCTTCACATAGACTATAAAGAGTTGGTACTAAAATTCTCTATAATAGCTTTTAAATTTTTATTTAGAGTTTGTGAAGGGATTTGCATTAATGAAAAAAATAAAGTATAATTATAAGTTACAGGAGGAAATGAGATGACAGATATTAGGGAGATTGAAAGGGGAAGTTCCAAGATTAGATTCAAGGTAGTTCTTTCAGAAGATGAGGTAAAGAATGCTTATTCTAAGACAATTTCTGCATTGGCAAAGGACATAAAAGTTCCTGGTTTTAGGAAGGGAAAAGTACCTCCCAATATTGTAAGGATGCATTTAGGGAAAGAAGGATTAGCATCTGAAGTTATAGATACTATCTTTTCTGATATCTATGCCCAGGCAAAGAAAGAACTCGATTTTGTCCCTGTAGGATACCCTCAGATAACAGATCTTGATTTAGAAGAGGGAAAGGAATCTTATCTTGAAGTAAAAGTAGATATTCAACCAGATATAAAGATTCCAGATCTATCTGAATTAGAAATTGAAAAATTAAAGGTAAAAGTAGATGAAGAAGAAGTGGAAGATGCTATTTTAGAACTTAGGAAATCAATGGCTACTTTAGAGCCTATAGAAGATGGAGAAATAAAAGGAGAAGAAGATGAGGTAGCATTTGTAAAGATAGATATAGATACCCATGATGAATCTTTAGATAAGAAATATAAAGACCTTTTTCATAAAGAAGAAGTGCCTGTATATTTTGACATAAAAGGACAAGAAGGGCTCGATAAAAAGATAACAGAGAGCCTAAAAGGTAAAAAAGTAGGAGACAAAATCTCTTTTACCTATAAATTTCCAGATGATTTTTATATAGAAGACCTAAAGGGCAAAGAGATAGATGTTAAAGTTGAAATTATAGATATAAAGAAAAAAATTATTCCATTACCAGATGATGATTTTGCAAAGGAATTGGGATACGATGATTTTCTTAAACTAAAAGAAGATGTTTATAATAGACTTTTAAAGGAAAAACAAGAAAGAGAAGAAATAAGATTTGAAAATGAAATCATCAAAAAACTCTTGGAAAAGGTAAATTTTGAACCCCCTGAAAGTTATATAGAAAAAAGGGTGGAATCATTAAAAGAAGACCTAATAGAGGATTTGAAAAAGCAAAATCTTACCCTTAGAGAATATTTAGAGAACAATGGGATAAGTAAAGAAGCATTGGATAGTTATTATAGGGAAGAGGCAAGAACTCAGTTAAAAATTTCTATGCTTTTTGATGCTATTGAAGAGGAAAATAAGATAAAACTAGAAGAGAAGGATATAGAAAAAGAACTTGAAGATCTTGCATCTTCTTATAAGATTTCTCTTTCAAGGGCTAAGGAATTATATGAAAAAGATGAAGGTGTAAAATCTTATATAGACTATAAGGCAAAGAGAAATAAAATTATGGAGTTTATAAAAGATAGTATAAAAGTAAAAGAGGTAGATGAGTTAAAAGAAGAGGAGAGTGAAGAAAAGAATGATGAAGAAAATAAATAATTCTTCTCTTGTTCCTATTGTTGTGGAACAAACTCCAAGAGGAGAGCGTGCATATGATATATACTCAAGACTTTTACAGGATAGGATAATAATTCTTGGTACCCCTATAGATGATACTGTGGCAAATATAATTGTGGCAGAATTACTCTTTTTAGAGGCCCAGGATCCAGAAAAGGATATATATTTTTATATAAATAGTCCAGGAGGTGCGGTAACTTCTACTTTGGCTATTTATGATACCATGCAATACATAAAACCAGATGTAACTACCATATGTATAGGACAGGCTGCAAGTGGTGCGGCTCTACTTCTTTTGGCAGGGAAAAAGGGGAAGAGATATTCCCTTCCTAATTCACGAATAATGATTCATCAACCATTGGGAGGGGCACAAGGACAAGTTACAGATATTCTTATACAATCAAAAGAGTTAAAGAGGGTAAAGGATAAATTAAATCAGATTATTTCTACTCATACAAATAGAAGTTTTGAAGATGTAGAAAAGGATACAGAGAGAGATTATTATATGAGTCCAGAAGAGGCAAGGGAATATGGTATTATAGATGATATCCTTACTCGACATGTAAGGGAGGATACGAATGACTAAAAAAGAGATAACCTGTTCTTTTTGTGGAAGACCTCAAAGTGAGGTTGGAAGAATAATAGCAGGTAAAGGTGTATATATTTGTGATCAATGTATAAAGACTGCATATGAACTACTTAAAAAGGAAGAGATAAAGGTAGCTTATGATACTATAGAGTTGTATAAACCTAAAAAGATAAAGGAGATGTTAGATAACTATGTTATAGGACAAGAGAGGGTAAAAAAAATATTGTCTGTTGCTGTATATAATCATTATAAACGTATACTTTCTGAACCAGATGAAAAAAATGAAGTAGAATTAGAAAAAAGTAATATACTCTTAATAGGTCCAACAGGTTCAGGAAAAACCCTTCTTGCAAGGACATTGGCAAAGATTCTAAATGTACCATTCGCTATAGCAGATGCCACAACCCTTACAGAGGCAGGATATGTAGGGGAAGATGTAGAAAATATCCTTTTAAGGCTTATTCAAGTGGCAGATTTTGATGTAGAAAAGGCAGAAAGAGGTATAATTTACATAGATGAAATAGATAAGATATCGAGAAAGTCAGAAAATAGATCTATCACTAGAGATGTATCAGGCGAGGGGGTGCAACAGGCCTTACTGAAAATAATAGAAGGTACTGTAGCTAATGTGCCTGCTACAGGAGGTAGAAAGCATCCCCAGCAAAAATTTATTCAGATAAATACAAAAAATATTTTGTTTATTGCCGGAGGCGCTTTTGATGGTATTGAAAAGATAGTAAGAAATAGAATAGGTAAAAATACAATAGGTTTTGGATCAACAATAAAAACTAAAAAAGAATTCAGTTATAATGAAGTAATGAATTTTATAACATCTGAAGACCTTTTAAAATTTGGCTTAATTCCTGAATTGATAGGAAGACTGCCTGTTATTGCAGTTCTTGAAGAGCTTACTGAAAAACAGCTTGTTAAGGTTTTAGTGGAACCTAAAAATGCGCTAGTAAAGCAGTATAAAGAGCTTCTTCGTTTGGAAGGCATAGAGCTTGAATTTACAGATGGAGCACTATCTGCTATCGCTCGAATGGCGATTGAAAGAGGAAGTGGGGCAAGAGGACTTAGGGCAATTTTAGAAGATATAATGTTAGATATTATGTATGAGGCTCCATCAGGTGCTGATACAAAGAAGATAGTTATTGATGAGGAATTTGTAATGAGAGAATTTACAGCAAGAAAGTCGGCATAGGGGAGGTGAAACATTGGCAAAAAAGAATGAAGAGATATATCCATTAATGCCATTACGAGATGTGGTAGTCTTTCCACATATGATAGCTCCTCTTTTCATTGGTAGGCAAAAATCTGTCAGGGCCTTAGAAGATGCAATGAGTACCGGAGATAGAAAGATTTTTTTAGTTGCCCAAAAAAATCCAAGCATAGAAGATCCCGGACCTGAAGATCTTTATCAAATGGGGACTGTCGGACAGATAGTACAGATGTATAAACTTCCAGATGGTACTATAAAAATCTTGGCAGAAGGTTTATATAGAGCAGAAATAGTTGATTTTATAGAAACAGATCCGTATATCGTAGTTAGAACAAAGAAGGTTCTTGATAAAAAGATGAAGGGCTTAAGAATAGAAGCCCTTATGAGAAGTGTATTGGAGGAATTTGAAAAACATATAAAAATGAATAAAAAGATTCCTCCGGAAACTATGCTTACAGTTGTTAATATAGAGGATCCAGGAGCCCTTGCAGATACAATTGTTTCTCATTTATTGATAAGAATTTCTGAAAAACAGAGGCTTTTGGAGATAACAAGCCCTTACAAAAGACTTTCTGAATTATTAAAACGACTTACCAATGAAAATAGTATTTTAGAATTAGAAGAAAAGATTCAAGGAAAAGTAAGAAAAGAACTTGAAAGAACTCAAAAGGAGTATTACCTAAGAGAACAACTCAGAGTTATACAAGAGGAGCTTGGAAAAGAAGATGATACTCTTTCAGAGATAAAAGAATATAGAGAACGTATAAAAAAGGCTAAACTCCCAAAAGAGGTAGAGGAAAAGGCCTTAAAAGAGGTTAAAAGATTAGAAAAAATGCCTCCAATGGCTGCAGAGGGGGCGGTTGTGAGAAACTATTTAGATTGGATCCTCTCCCTTCCATGGAATAAAAAAACACAAGATAGACTTGATTTAAAAAGGGCTGAGAAGATTCTTAATGAAGATCACTATGGATTAGAAAAGGTAAAAGAAAGGATACTTGAATATCTTGCTGTGAAGACCCTAACTAAAAGACTTAAGGGTCCTATACTTTGCTTTGTTGGACCACCGGGTGTAGGGAAAACTTCTCTTGCTAAATCTATAGCCAGGTCTCTTGGGAGAAAATTTGTAAGAATGTCTCTTGGAGGGGTAAGGGACGAAGCAGAGATTAGGGGACACAGGAGGACTTATGTAGGAGCACTTCCTGGAAGGATCATACAGTATATGAGGCAGGCAAAATCTAAAAACCCGGTCTTTTTAATGGACGAAGTGGACAAGATGAGTACAGATTTTAGGGGAGATCCATCTGCTGCTTTGCTTGAGGTATTAGACCCAGAGCAAAATAATGAGTTTGTAGATCATTATCTTGAAGTTCCATTTGATCTCTCTGATGTAATGTTTATAACTACGGCCAATGTATTATATACTATTCCCCAACCATTACAAGATAGGATGGAGATTATAGATATACCAGGTTATACTGATGTCGAAAAATTTCACATAGCAAAGCAATTTCTAATACCAAAACAGCTAAAGATGCATGGTTTAAATGAAAAAATTCTTGAGTTTACAGACCCTGCCCTTTATAAACTTATAAGAGAGTATACAAAAGAGGCAGGTGTAAGGAATCTAGAGAAAAATATAGCTGCTATATGCAGAAAGGTAGCAAAAGAGATAGTCTCTAATGGAAAGGGCAAAAAAACCATAAAAGTTATATCAGCGAAGATTGAAAAATATTTGGGCCCACCAAAATATAGACATGATGAAAAAGAAGAAAGGGATGAAATTGGGGTAGCAACAGGACTTGCATGGACACAATTTGGAGGTGAGATACTCTCAATAGAGACAGTTATAATGCCTGGAAAAGGAAAACTTATACTCACGGGACAACTGGGAGATGTAATGCAAGAATCTGCACAAGCAGCTTTATCTTATATACGATCCAAAAGCAAGGTATTGAATATAGATAGTGAAGCTTTTGACAAAAATGATATACATATACATGTACCTGAAGGTGCTATCCCGAAGGATGGACCTTCAGCAGGTATAACAATGGCTACCTCTTTAGTCTCTGCACTTACTGAAAGGCCTGTGAGGAAAGATGTAGCAATGACTGGAGAGATCACATTAAGGGGAAAGGTACTACCTATAGGTGGATTAAAGGAAAAGATTCTCGCTGCATATCAGGCAGGGATAAAAGAGGTAATTTTGCCTCTTAAAAATAAAAAAGACCTTGTAGAGATACCAAAAACTATTATTAAAAAAATTAAAATAGATCTTGTGGAAAATGTAGATGAGGTATTTGAAATTGCCTTGTTAGATGAAAAGGCAACTAATAAGGAGGAAAAAAGTGAGTAAAAGACATTTTTTTACTTCAGAATCTGTAACAGAGGGGCATCCTGATAAGATTGCAGATCAGGTATCTGATGCCATATTAGATGGGATATACGCCCAAGATCCTTATGGAAGAGTGGCTATAGAGACCCTAACAACTACAGGTCTTATAGTGATTGCAGGAGAGATAAAAACCACATGTTATGTAGATATGCCTAAAATAGCTAGGGAGGTAGTAAGAGAGATAGGATATACGCGGGCCAAATATGGTTTTGATGCAGATACCTGTGCTGTTATTACATCTATTGATGAGCAATCTCCTGATATTTCTCAAGGGGTCACAAAGGCATTAGAGGTAAGGACTAAAGAAGAAGAGGAAGATGAAATAGCAAGAATAGGTGCAGGAGACCAAGGTATGATGTTTGGGTTTGCATGTGATGAAACAGAAGAACTTATGCCTTTACCTATACACCTTGCACACAGATTGGCAGAAAGACTTGCAGAGGTAAGAAAGAAAGAGATTTTGCCATATCTTAGACCAGATGGCAAGACCCAAGTAACGGTAGAATATGAAGATGATAGACCATTAAGAGTAGATGCTGTAGTAGTATCTGCACAACATAGCCCAGATGTAGAATTGGGGCAAATGGCAGAGGATATAAAGAGAGAGGTTATTAAGAAGGTCATACCTGAAGAGTGGTTGGATGAAAAAACAAGATACTATATAAACCCCACTGGTAGGTTTGTCTTTGGTGGGCCTATGGCAGATACAGGCCTTACAGGAAGAAAGATTATAGTAGATACATATGGTGGGTATGCCCGCCATGGTGGGGGCGCCTTTTCTGGTAAAGATCCCACAAAGGTAGATAGGTCGGCAAGCTATATGGCAAGATATGTGGCAAAAAATCTTGTAAAAGCTGGTATTGCTAAAAAACTAGAGGTTCAGGTATCTTATGCAATAGGTGTGGCCCATCCTATATCTTTAAGGGTTGATACATTTGGTACAGCAAATATACCAGAAGAAAAGATCGTAGAACTTATAAAAGAATATTTTGACTTAAGACCTGGTGCAATTATTAAAAAACTTAAACTGAGAAGACCTATCTATAAGAAAACCGCTGCATATGGACATTTTGGAAGAGAGATAGAGGAATTTACATGGGAAAAGACTGACATGGCTGAAATTTTGAGAAAGGCGGCAGGATTATAAACTATGAAGATAGTGGCTCCAAAAGGGACAAGAGATATACTTCCAGAAGACATATATAAATGGCACTATATTGAAAAAATTATAAGAGAAGTAATGGATATATATGGTTTTTATGAAATAAGGACACCAATATTTGAGTATACCGAACTCTTTCAGAGGGGAATAGGAGATGGTACAGATATAGTTAATAAAGAAATGTATACTTTTTTAGATAAAAAGGGAAGAAGTATTACATTAAGACCAGAAAATACAGCATCTGTGGTGAGGGCATATATAGAGCATAAAATGTATGGGCAAGGAAATATTGGAAAATTTTACTATATAGGTCCAATGTTTCGCTATGAGAGGCCTCAGGCAGGAAGACAAAGGCAATTTCATCAGTATGGGATGGAGATAATAGGCACTAAAGACCCTAAAGCAGATGTTGAGATAATAATGGCTACTCAGGAAATATACAAAAGATTAGGTCTTACAGATTATAAGATTTTTATAAACAGTGTCGGGTGTCCTAAATGTCGGCCTATATATGAAAAGGAGCTTAAGCTTTATCTAAAGGATAAGTATGATGAGTTATGTGATGATTGTAAAATAAGATATCACAAAAATCCCCTTCGTATACTTGATTGTAAAAGAGAGGGGTGTAGAAGGGCTACAGAAGGTGCCCCAAAGATTATAGATTATTTATGTGAGGAGTGCAAAGAACACTTTAACAAGGTATTAGAATATTTAGATACCTTAAAGATAAAATACGAGATAAATCATAGATTGGTAAGAGGATTAGATTATTATACAAAAACGGCCTTTGAAGTGATTGCAGGAGGTCTTGGTGCACAGGATGCAGTAGGTGGTGGAGGAAGATACGATGGCCTTGCCTCAGAGATCGGTGGGAAGGATATTCCAGGTGTAGGTTTTGCAGGTGGAATGGAAAGATTGATTCTTGCCCTTTCAAACGCAGGGATAGAGTTCCCAAAAGAGAATATACCTGATCTTTTTGTGGTTTTTAGAAAAGAGGTAGAAAAAGAGGCCTTTTCTCTTATTTTTAAATTAAGGGCTAAAAATATAAAAACAGATTATGCATTGGGTAAAGAAGGTGTAAAAGGACAGCTTAGAGAAGCAGATAAAAAAGGGGCAAGGTATGTAGTTATTATAGGAGAAGAAGAGGTAGAGAAAAATATCTTGATACTGAAAGATATGAAAGAAGGTAAGGATAAACAGATAAAAGAAGAGGATTTATATAAATTATTCAAAAAGGAGTAGGACCATGAAAGATGTCTATATTGAAGATATTGACAAATATGTAGGTGAGAAGGTAAGAATTAAAGGATGGCTTTATAATAAGAGGTCAAGTGGTAAGATTCATTTTCTTATACTAAGAGATGGTACAGGATTTTTGCAAGCCACAGTTATAAAGAGCGAGGTTTCTCCTGAAGTTTTTGAACTCTCTGATAAACTTACACAAGAATCTTCCATAATAGTAGAAGGAGTTGTAAGAGAAGAACCAAGGGCAAAGGGTGGATATGAGCTTACAGTATCTGGAGTAAAACTTATTCAGCTTGCAGAAGATTATCCTATAAAACTAAAGGAACATGGAGTAGATTTTCTTTTAAGCAATAGACATCTATGGATAAGAACACCACGGCAAAATGCTATTTTGAGATTGAGAAGTAAACTTATAAATATTATAAGAAATTTCTTTGATGAAAGGAGATTCGTACTTGTAGACTCACCTATTCTTACCCCTGCATCTTGTGAAGGTACTACTACACTTTTTGAAACCCAATATTTTGATAAAAAGGCATATCTTTCTCAAAGTGGTCAACTTTATAATGAGGCAAATGCAATGGCCTTTGGAAGGGTTTATTGTTTTGGTCCAACATTTAGGGCAGAGAAATCAAAAACAAGACGCCACCTTATGGAATTTTGGATGGTGGAACCTGAGATGGCATTTTATGACCTTTATGATATGATGAATCTTGCCGAAGAAATGATAGTGTATATTATAAAGCGCATATTAAAAGAAGGTGAGAAAGAACTTAAGGAAATAGGAAGAGATATCTCTGTACTTGAAAAAATTGATCATCCTTTCCCAAGGATTACATATGATGAAGCTATAGATATCCTTAAAAAGAAGGGATTTGAAATAGAATGGGGAGATGATTTTGGAGGGGATGAAGAGACTGCTATATCAGAGGAGTTTGACCGCCCTGTGTTTGTTCATCATTATCCTTCAGAGATGAAGGCATTTTATATGAAGCCTGACCCCGAAAATGAAAAACTTTCCCTATCTGCCGACTTGCTTGCCCCTGAAGGATATGGGGAGATTATAGGTGGAGGAGAGAGAATAGATGATTATGATCTTTTATACAATAGGATGGTGGAAGAGGGACTTCCCATAGAAGATTATAAGTGGTATTTGGATCTTAGAAAATACGGTAGTTGTCCTCATTCTGGATATGGTCTTGGAATAGAACGAACCCTTGCATGGATTGCAAAGCTTCCTCATGTAAGAGAAACCATACCATTTCCAAGGTTATTGTACAGAATCTACCCTTAAAAAATAAGAAAAGGAGTTTAGACAATATGCTAAAAAGGACTCATTACTGTGGCCAAGTAGATAGTAAAGATATAGGAAAAGAAGTGGTACTCTTTGGATGGGTACATAGAAGGAGAGACCATGGAGGAGTAATATTTATAGATTTAAGGGACAGAGAAGGTATAGTGCAAGTAGTTTTAGACCCAGAATATTCTAAAGAGGTACACTATAAAGGGAGAGATATCAGATCAGAATATGTACTTGAGATAAAGGGCATAGTAAAGCAAAGACCTCCTGAATCTATAAATAGAGATATCCCTACAGGAGAAGTAGAGGTTTTTGCAAATCATATGGAGATCTTAAACGAATCAGATGTGCCACCATTTGAGGTATCAAAAGATGTAGATATAAATGAAGATTTAAGACTTAAGTATAGATATTTAGACCTAAGAAGAGATAAGATGCAAAAAAACATTATAACAAGATATAGGATCACTAGAATAATTAGAAATTATTTGGATAAACATGGATTTATTGAGATAGAAACTCCTATTTTAACAAAAAGTACACCTGAAGGAGCAAGAGACTATCTTGTACCAAGTAGGGTAAATCCCGGTAAATTCTATGCACTTCCCCAGTCTCCTCAGCTTTTTAAGCAGCTCCTTATGGTATCTGGTTTTGATAGATATTTTCAGATTGCCAAGTGCTTTAGAGATGAAGACTTAAGGGCCAATAGACAGCCTGAATTTACTCAACTTGATATGGAAATTTCATTTGTAGAAGAAGAAGAGGTCTTTTCTATAATAGAGGGACTTCTTTCAAATATTTTTAGAGAAATTTTAAAAATAGATGTAAAAATACCTTTTCGAAAAATGACATACAAAGAGGTAATGGAAAAATATGGAACAGACAAGCCAGATTTAAGATTTGGTCTTGAGTTAAAAGATATAACTACACTTGGAAAAGATTTGGGATTTCCCCCTTTTGAATCCCTTGTGTTAGAGGGCGGAAAAATTTATGCCATAGTAGTGGAAGATGGAGATAAGTTCTCAAGAACAGAGCTTGACAAATTAAGAGACCATGCCCTAAAACTTGGCTCAAAGGGTATGGCTTGGGTAAGATTTGATGAAAAGATAAAATCTACCTTTGGAAGCAAAGTTTCCCAAGATGCCTTACTTAATTTAAAGAATGAGCTCTCTGTACCTGATAAGGGTGTAATGCTTATAGTAGGGGATGAAGAGGAAATAGCCCAAACTACTTTAGGGAATATAAGACTTATATTGGCCAAAAAATTAGATCTTATAGATGAAAATAGGTATGAATTTACATGGGTAACTGATTTTCCTCTTTTAGAGTGGGATGATGAAGAAAATAGATGGGTCGCTAAACATCATCCCTTTACCTCACCCAGAGATGAAGATATAGAATTATTGTCCAAAGACCCTAAAATGGTAAGAGCAAAGGCATATGATATCGTTTTAAATGGAGAAGAACTTGGTGGAGGAAGTATCAGGATCCATAATAGTGAACTCCAAAAGAAGATGTTTGAGGTATTAAACATAGGAGAGGAAGAAGCAAGGGTGAAGTTTGGTTTTCTTCTAGATGCTTTTAAATATGGAGCTCCTCCACATGGTGGGATAGCACTTGGTCTGGATAGGCTTACCATGTTTCTCACAGGTACTACATCTATAAGAGATGTCATAGCCTTTCCAAAAACCCAAAAAGCTACTTGTTTGCTTACAGGGGCACCAAGTACAGTAGATGAAAAACAATTAAGAGAATTAAAGATAAAACTTGATGTATGAAGATATTGAAAAATTAAAAGATATATATAGATTTAGATCATCCTTTATTGGTTTGATAAGAAAGTATTTTGTTTCAGCTGGGGTCATAGAGGTAGATACGCCAATAATGACCCCTTTTTTCTCTCAAGATTTAAATATATCTCCATTTAAAGTAAATTACTCAGATAGAAATTACTACCTTGCTACATCTCCCGAGTTTTTTTTAAAAAGAATACTTGTATCCAAGATAGGAGATATCTTTGAGATTACTCATGCCTTTAGAGACGACCCTATTACATCCCTTCATAATCCGGAATTTTTAATTTTAGAATGGTATAGAATAGGATGGAACTATCTCGACCTTATTAAAGATCTTAAAGGATTATTAAAAGAGCTTGCAAATAGCCTTTCTCTCAAAGAGAGATATATAAATGAGAATTGGGAAGTTATTACTTTAGAAGAGGTTTTCTATAAATATACAAATATAAAGCTAAATGATCTATTTGATGAGAAAAAAAGAGAAGAAATAGCAAAAAAAGAAGGGTTTGGAGAGAGAGATTTTGAGACCATATTTCATAAACTTTTCCTTACATATGTAGAGAGGAATTTGGGAAGAGAAAGACCTACAGTAATCTATAATTATCCTGAAATCCTTGGGGGTTTTGCAAAAAATATCAAAAACAATCCAAAATTTACAGAAAGAGTTGAACTTTATTTAAGTGGTATAGAAATAGCAAATGGCTATACTGAGATTACAGACCCTAAAGAACAGAAGAGAAGATGGGATAAATATGGCAAAAAGGGGTACCCTTATGATATAGATTTTCTAAGATATTTGGAATATGGCATGCCCCCTTGTGCGGGCATTGCTTTAGGGATTGATAGGCTAATGATGTTCTTTTTGGAAAAGGAAGAGATTACAGATGTCATGCCTTTTTCCTTTAAATATTTCTCAAAGAAGTGGTGATAACTTATGTCAAAAAATAAAAAGATCTTTTTAATAGATGGTAATGGACTTGCCTATAGGGCTTTCTATGCACTTCCTCCATTAACCAACTCAAAGGGAGAGCCAACAGGGGCAGTTTACGGCTTTACGCAAATGCTTCTTAAGTTAATAGATGAAAATCCTTATGCTATAATTGCTACATTTGACAAAAAAGGACCTACATTTAGACATGAAGAATATGATAAATATAAAGCCCAGAGACCTTCTATGCCAGAAGATCTTGTATTTCAACTACCACTCATAAAAGAGGTAATCTCTGCTTTGGGTATACCCATCTTTGAAAAAGAGGGATATGAGGCAGATGATTTAATAGGTACAATTGCCCGATTAGGAGAAAAGGCAGGCTATGAAGTCTATATAGTCACAGGAGATAGAGATGCCCTACAACTCGTTAGTCCACAAGTTAAAGTGCTCCTTACCCAGAGGGGTATTACCGATATGGATTTATACGATGAGGAGAAGGTGGTAGAGCGATTTGGTATCCTTCCCCGTCAGATTCCAGATTTCATAGGATTAAAAGGTGATACCTCAGATAATATACCAGGAGTACCAGGAGTAGGTGAGAAAACAGCCTCTGATCTTATAAAAAGGTTTGACTCTTTGGAAAAGGTATTAGAAAATATATCTCAAGTTCCAGGGAAAAAGAGAAGGGAAAATCTTCGTGCATTTAAGGACCAGGCGATTTTAAGTAAGAGGCTTGCGACTATTATAAGAGATATACCTATAGAGATAGATTTCGAAAAGATTAAATTTAACCCTGAAAATAAAAATACTGATAAGTTATTATCTCTTTTTGAAAGGCTAGAATTTAAGCAACTTATAAAAAGATTGTTTTCAAATACTTTACCAAAAGAGGATACAAAAATAGTGGAAGCAAGTACAAATATAAAGCATATTAGTACATCAGGGGATATAAAAGAATTAAAATCTTTAATAGATGAGAAGAGAGAGTTTTCTTTTGTTATTCTTAAAGATAAAGGTCATCCAATAAGATCTATTTTCAAAAAAATCATCTTGGATATTGATGAGAATTATTGGATATTAGACAAGGAGTTTTTTAAAAAATCAAAAGAAATTTGGGAGCATAATACTGAAAAAAACAGCTATAATATAAAGGATGCCTATATATATTTTCAATTAAATGATTTTAAGGTGGAAAGTAAAGATTTTGACCCTATGATTGCATCATATTTACTAGATCCAGGGAAAGGTAAGTATCCCTTGGAAGATATTACCTTTGAACATCTCAAATATAGAATGGGTGCATATACTGAAGAGATAGAGAAGGGTATAGATACTGTAAAGGTAATTCATAGACTAAAAAAGGTGCTTTTGAGAAAACTTGAAGAATTTGGCCTCAAAGAGTTATTTTATAATATAGAGATGCCCCTATCTCGAGTACTTGCAAAAATGGAATTAAATGGTATTAAATTAGATGTTGCATATCTTCATAAAATGAAAAAGGAATTAGAGAACAAAATATCTTCTCTCCAACAAGAGATCTATAAATTGGCAGGAGAGGAGTTTAATATAAATTCTCCTAAACAGTTAGGGATAATTTTATTTGAAAAACTTGGATATCCAGTTATCAAAAAGACCCAGACAGGATATTCTACAGATATATCAGTTCTTGAGACACTTGCAAAAGACTATGAAATTGCAGAAAAGATTATAGCTTATAGGCAACTTACAAAATTACTCTCTACCTATGTGGATGCCCTTATAAAACTTGTAAATGAAAGAACAAAAAGAATTCATACAACTTATAACCAAACAGGTACAGCTACAGGGAGACTAAGTAGTAGTGACCCAAATCTTCAAAACATTCCTATAAGGACAGAGCTTGGAAAAGATATAAGAAGGGCCTTCATATCAGAGGAGGGAAATCTACTGTATTCTTTTGATTATTCCCAGATAGAGCTTAGAATCCTTGCACATATGTCAGGAGATAAAAATCTTATAGATGCTTTTATAAAAGGAAAAGATATACATACAATTACTGCAAGTGAAATTTTTGGGGTACCAGAAGAAAAGGTTACAAGTAATATGAGACGGGCTGCAAAGGCTGTAAATTTTGGCATCATATATGGTATAAGCGATTACGGTCTTTCCCAAAACTTAGGCATAGAACGAAAAGAGGCAAAAGAATATATAGAGAGATATTTTGAAAGATACCCTAAGGTAAAAGAGTTTATAGAAGAACTTAAAGAAAAGGCAAAGGAAAATGGCTATGTAACAACTTTATTTAACAGGAGAAGATATCTTCCAGGTATAAATAGTAAATATAGAAATGTACGAGAATTTTCTGAAAGAGCTGCTGTTAATACACCTATCCAGGGAAGTGCAGCTGACCTTATTAAGGTTTCTATGATAAAGGTTCAAGAATTTATCGAAAAAAAATCTCCTATGGCAAGACTTATATTACAGATACATGATGAGCTTTTGATTGAGGCACCAAAAGAAGACAAAGATGTTATTATCAATGAAATAAAAGATATAATGGAAAACTGTATAAAATTAAAAGTCCCATTAAAGGTGGATATAAAAATTGGGACTAACTGGAGAGATATGATAGATATATAAATATGGAGAAAGGAGATATACCTATGTTAAAACCAAGCAAAGAAAGGATTTTAAACTATTTTATAGAACTTGTGAAACTCCCAAGTCTATCAAGGCATGAAAAACCTGTAGCAGAATACATAGAGAGCATATTAGATAAACTTAAAATTCCATACTATATTGATAATGCAGGTGAGAAAATTGGGTCAAATACGGGGAATATAATCGCACACCTTAAAGGCAAGGGAGATGGACCAACTATTATGTTTTCTGCCCACATGGACACAGTAGGCCCTGTAGGCGAAGGGGTAAGACCTCAAATAGAAGGGGATATTGTAAAGAGTGATGGGACCACAATTTTAGGGTCAGATGATAAGGCAGGCATAGCGGCTATCCTCGAATTATATACAGTACTTGTAGAAAATGGGGTTTCCCCCTCTGGTGATATTGTAGCTGCCTTTACTATTTCTGAAGAAATAGGTCTTTTGGGTGCAAAAAATATAGATCTAAAAGGAAAGAAGATAGATTTTGCATATGTAATTGATAGCTCTAATGACCCAAAGTACATTATTCACAGGGCACCTTCTCATTATGAACTGTATTTTAGGGTATATGGAAAAGCTGCACATGCAGGGGTTAATCCCGAGTTAGGAGTTAATGCTATATGGGTTGCAAGTAAGATGATATCTTCTTTTAAGATGGGTAGGATTGATAAGGAGACAACATTTAATATAGGGAGAATCTCTGGTGGTAGAGCATTTAATATTGTACCTGAAAGGGTGGAATTTATAGGTGAGGCAAGAAGTCATAATGAGCAAAAAATTCAGACCCTACTTGAAGATGTAGAAAAAAAGACTGAAAATATAGCAAAAGAGAATAAGGCAAAAGTGGATTTCAAAAAAATAGAAGGATTTAAGGCATACCATATTAAAGAGAGTGAACCTGTAGTAAAATTTATTATATCTGCCTACAATAGACTTGGAATGGAATATGAGCTTACATTTACAAATGGTGGAAGTGATGCCAATGTATTTAATAAAATGGGAATCCCATCTCTTGTAATGAGTGAAGGTACACATAATCCACATTCCTTAAATGAGTGGGTAGATATAAATGATATTGTGAAAGTATCTAATATTTTACTTTCTTTAAGTGGGGTATACTAAAATGGAAAAAACCTTAAAAACTGAATGGATTTATAGGGGAAGGGTGGTAAATCTCAAAATTGACGAGGTAGAACTTCCAAATGGAAGAAAGAGCAAGAGAGAAATAATCGTTCATAGGGGAGCTGCTGCTATTTTACCTATAGATGATGATGGAAATATTGTTATGGTAAAACAATATAGAAAACCTGCCGAAAAAATTTTACTTGAAATACCTGCAGGAACATTGGAGGAGGGAGAAGACCCTCTTGAATGTGCAAAAAGAGAGCTTATAGAAGAGACAGGTTTTGCGGCAAGAGAGTTTACGCCCCTTATATCTTTTTATTCCACACCAGGATTTACTACCGAGAGGCTCCATATATATATAGCAAAAGGTCTTTATGAAGAATCAGGAGAGATGGATTTTGATGAGTTTATAGAAATAGAAAAGATACCATTTAATGAAGCCTTATCTATGGTTTTAGAAGGTAAAATAGAGGATGCAAAAACAATTATAGGTATCCTTACTTTTAATGAGAAATCAAGGGTATAGTATGGGAGAATTAAGAGAATTTTTTGTAGATCTTCATGTACATATAGGAAGGACAAAAAAAGGGAGGGCGGTAAAGATTACGGCCTCCCGTGATCTTACTTTTGAAAATATCTCAAGAGAATGTGCATATAGAAAGGGTATAGACATAGTAGGGATTGTAGATTCGGCATCTCCTTCAGTAATAGAGGATATAGAAGAACTTTTGGATACAGGTAAAATGGAAGCACTTCAAGATGGTGGGTTGGTGTATGATAAAAAGGTAACAGTGCTTCTTGCAAGTGAAGTAGAGGTAGAAGAAAAAGGAGGGGGTCATGCACATCATGTAGCACTTTTTCCTTATCTTGAGGATGTAAAAAAGTTTTCTAATATACTTACTCGCCTTGTTAAAAATCCTAATTTAAGTACACAAAATACAAGAAAGAGGGCGCAAGAGATATTCAATATTGTAAATGATATAGGGGGGATTTTATTTCCTGCCCATGCCTTTACCCCCCATAAAAGTGTATATGGCAACTGTGCAAGAAGGCTTAGTGATATCTTTACAAAAAAGACAATGGAAAAGATACCTGCGGTAGAGCTTGGGCTAAGTGCAGATACAGATATAGCAGATCATATAGCAGAACTTAGCGATTTTACATTTCTTAGTAATTCTGATGCCCATTCTTTACCAAAGATAGGAAGGGAGTATAATATATTTTTGATGGAAAAACCCACATACAAAGAAGTATTGCTTGCTCTATATAGGAGAGAGGGAAGAAAAATTATAGCAAATTACGGTATGGACCCAAAATTAGGTAAGTATCATAGGACATACTGTAATGATTGCGGGCATATTGCTACATCCCCTCCTCCTGTGTTTAAGTGTGAAAAATGTGGTAGTCTTAATGTAACAATGGGGGTTTTTGATAGAGTTATTGATATCTCTGACTATAAAGAGCCAAAACATCCTTCTCATAGGCCACCTTATCATTATCAAGTACCCTTAGAATTTGTTCCTGGTATAGGGAAAAAGCTTTTAGAAAGACTTTTTGATTACTTTGGTACAGAAATGAATATACTTCACAAGGCTACATATGAAGATCTATTACAGGTAACCAATCCGAAAATAGCAAAAAATATTATCCTTGCAAGAAATGGAGAGCTTACACTTTTGCCAGGGGGTGGAGGGGTATATGGAAAAGTTGATACAAAAAAAGAGTACAAAATTAAAAGTTTATTTGATTTAAATAAATTAGCCAAGAGGTGAAATGTTGAACATTCTTCCTTATACATTTGGTGGTTTTAAACCATCTTATGAAACATCAAAGATCGTTATTATACCTGTACCATACGATTCTACTACTTCTTATATGACAGGAACAAGATTTGGACCCAAAGAAATAATAGATGCCTCTCGTTTTTTAGAATTTTATGATATAGAAGAGGATTTTGAACCATATAAGATAGGAATTTATACCTTAGATGAGATGGAGACAAACAAAGCTGGCCCAGAAAATGTTATAAATGATGTAAAAAATGTGGTTACAAAAGTAGTAGAGGATGGCAAGTTTCCCATAGTTTTAGGAGGAGACCATAGTATCTCTTTAGGACCTATACTTTCATTTTATGAAAAGGATATTTCTTTTACTGTGATTCAGTTTGATGCACATGCCGATATGAGAGATGAATATGAGGGCACTAAATATGGCCATGCCTCTGTAGGAAGAAGAATTGTAGAATATGTAGATATTTTGCAATTAGGGATAAGGAGTGTATCCAAAGAAGAGATAGACTTTATGTCTTCTTCAAGTAGAGTAATCTTTGTAAAGGCATCTGAATTTAGTTTGAAAAAAGTAGAAGAGCTATTAAAGGTTATAGATGATAATGTTTATATAACATTAGATGTTGATGTATTCGATCCCTCCATTATACCTTCTGTAGGCACCCCTGAGCCTGAGGGTTTAATGTTTAGAGATATTTCTGATACCTTAAAATTGATTGTAGAGCAAAAAAATGTTATAGGATTTGATGTAGTAGAACTTTCACCTATTCCTTATCTTGTACACCCGAACTTTTCTATAGCGAAACTTATTTATAGATTTATAGGTTTTATTCAACAGAAGGAGAGGCTTCTATAATGGATGAGATAGTCCAAAGTAAAAATTTTGGAGAAGTATCAATAACAAATGATGTAATTTTTTCTATAATAGAGAAAAATATAGCGAAATTAAATGGGTTAAGGGAGTTCTCTTTAGGGAAGAGGGCAAAATCTAAACTTATAGGTTTGGGCCATAGAGAAAAAGAGCCAAGAATTACAGTAGAAAAAAACGATAACAATCAACTTATAATAAATATTCCTCTCTCCATTGAGTATGGTATAACTATAGAAGATACTATTAGAACCCTCAAAAACAATATAAAAAAAGACATAGAAGAAAAATTGGGAGTAGAGGTAAAAGAGATAAATGTTGAGATATTAGGAATTGAAAGATAAATGATTTTTTTGTGGGAAGATGAGATTAGCACCCAACTTTTAGATCTATATTTTGAGAAAGATGTAGATCTAAGTAAGTTTCTATTTTTTGATATAGAGACTACAGGTCTTGCCCTTACAAAGAGCAATTTCATTTTTTTGATAGGTATTGGATTTATAGTAAATAAAAAGTTTTTTGTAAAACAGTTTGTGATAAATGATGAGAGCTTTGAAAAAGATATGTATGAAAAGATATACAATGAGATTATAAACCGGGAGTTTATCTTTACTTATAATGGAGAAAAATTCGATTTACCTTTGTTTTTAAATAGATTAAAAATGCAACGGAAAGATAGCTTTATAGAAGAGATAAAGAAGAGGTATCATATAGATCTTTTAAAAATCACAAGACGCCTTTGGAAAAAGAAAATAGGGAGTTGTAGTTTGAAAAATGTAGAGGAAAAAGTTCTTAGAATAGAAAGAGGAGATGATTTGCCAGGTTTTATGGTACCTATTTACTTTGATTTATATCTAAAGGAAAAAAGTATGCACTATCTTGAAAAGATACTGAAACATAATAGACAAGATATAATTTCATTGTACTATCTATTAGAAAATATAATAAAAGAGGATTTAGCTTATGGGAAAAGAACTATACAGTTTTCCACCAATTAGTGGGAGAGGAGACCTTCCCGCAGGTATTTATATTACTACCATGCCTTTTGATGAGATCGAAAAAAGAAGGAATTTAGGATATAAACTTGTGGTCCCTATAGCAAGATATACAGATACACACTATCTCTCTATGGGAGCAGAGGGATTTTTTCTTTCTCGTATAATGGAGTATGTATGTGAGGTAAGTAATATAGTTTTATATCACCCTTTATGGATTTCTGAAGGAGAAGAAGGCCTTATTGATTCTTACCTTAAAATTATAGAAAATTTTGGTTTTGATACAATTCTATTGGGGGAATATCCGAGTTTATATTTTCCTTCTAAATTTAAAAATTTTACCATTAAAGAGATGTTTGAAAATTTCAGCAAAGAAGATTATGATAAGTATAAAATATTGTTTTACCTTGCACTTATCCCTGAATTTACACATATAGAAAAAATGGAAGGGGTAAAGAATAAAAAAGTAGATTTCTCTATATATAATAAGGGATTAGGACTTTTAAGTAAATTTATTTCCTATATAGTAAATACTTTAAAATAGTATTTTCCTATCTTTTTATCTTGAAAAAAAACGCTCTTTATGATATTATAAGAGTGAAACCCTACCGTGTTCGTGTTACTGGTTAAGGGTTTTGAGCCAACACCTATATCAGAGGGAGCTTTTTCTCTTGCAAGTAACAGTTCGTGCCTTATCTGGCATGACAAGTTTACTTGCAAGGAGGTTCCCACCGTATCTGAGGATAGGGTCAAAACCTAGGTACACGGCACGGCGGGGTTTCCCTTTTCTAAGTGATGTGAGGTAATGGATATATCTATAAAAGAAGAGAAACAAAAAATTAGAATAAAGTTAAAGAAGATAAGAGAGGATATTCCTCTTAAAATAATAGATTTGAAAAGCAAAGCTATTTGGGAATCTTTAAAAACAGATAGAGAATATATAAATGCAAAGGTTGTAATGTTCTATAGTTCTATAAATAACGAGGTAAGAACAGATTTTATGATAAGAGAAACCCTACTTATAGGAAAAAAAGTAGTGCTTCCTCAAACTACACCTTATGCCCTTATCCCAAGAGTTATATCTGACTATCCTTCTGGACTTTTTCCTAAAAAATTTGGTATTTTAGAGCCAGACGAAAGTTTTCCCATTATAGAGAAAGATAAGATAGATATAGTAGTAGTGCCAGGATTGGCTTTTTCTAAAGAGTGTAGTCGTCTTGGTTATGGAAAGGGATATTATGATAAGTTTTTAAAAGATTATAAGGGAAAGAAAATAGGAGTAGCTTTTTGGGAGCAGATTATAGATAACTTACCTTATGAGCATTATGATGTTTTACTCGATAAGATTATTACAGATAAAATTGTTATAAATTGTAATAAAAATTAAAGGCGAAAGGAAGGGTTTTGAAAGATGGATGAAATTTCAAAGATGAGTTTAAATGATTTTATGGAACAATCTTCAGTTGTACCTATTCTTCATCCGGGAGATATTGTAAAAGGGAAGGTAATCCAAATAAGAGATGATTATGCACTATTAGATATACACTATAAAAGTGAAGGATATCTTCCCCTGAAAGAGGAAAAATTGGTAAGTGATAAATATAGGATGCCAAGTATTGAAGTAGGGGAAGAGCTTGAGGTGATGGTAGATAGGATAAATAGAAATGATGAAGTGTATTTATCTTTGGAAAAACTATTGGCTAATAGACTCTGGGATAAGCTTAGAAAGGCTATGAAAATAGAGGAGATCTTAGAGGGAGATGTAGTAGATATAGCTGATCGTGGGTTAATTATAGACCTTGGTATAAAGGCATTTATTCCTATTTATCAGATAGATACCTCTTTTGTAAAAAAAGAGGATTTGCATAAATATTTGGGTAAAACATTGAGAGTAGTAATTACAAAAATAAATGAGAAACAGGGTACTATAGTTGCATCTTCAAGAAAGGTTCTGGAAGCAGAAAGGGAACGACTTAAGAGAGAGACATTAGAAAAGCTCCAAGAGGGTGTAAAAGTAGAGGGAGAAATTAAACGGATTATTGATTCTGGAGCATTTGTAGATATCGGAGGAATTGATGCATTTCTTCCCATATCAGAAATTACATGGAGCAGAATAAAAAATCCTCTTAATTTACTAAAAGTAGGAGATACTATCGAAGCAAAGGTTATAAAGTTTGACAAAGAAAATGAAAGGGTAACTATAAGTATAAAAGCCCTTACAGAAGACCCATGGAAGGATATAGATAAAAAATATGCACCTGGAGATAGGGTAACAGGTAAAGTCACAAAACTTATGGAATATGGTGCATTTGTAGAACTTGAAGAAGGAGTAGAAGGTCTTTTGCATGTATCTGATCTTTCTTGGGCAAGGGTAAGACATCCTAAAGATGTGGTGAAAGTGGGAGATTTGGTGGAACTTGCTATAGTATCAGTAGATCCTGAAACAAAGAAGATCTCACTTAGTTTGAAGCAACTTTTGCCTGACCCTTGGGAGAATATTGAAGAGAAATTTCCTATTGGTAGTAAAGTAAAGGGAGAAATTGCAAGATTTTATGATTTTGGAGCTATTGTAAACCTTAACATGGAAGAGGGTATAAGAGGACTTTTAAAACCCGACGAGGTCTCTTGGGATTATAATAAAGATAAACCATTTGCTGGTTTGAGGAAGTGGATGATTTTGGAATTTCAGGTTATGGATTATGATAAAGAAAATAGGTATGTTATTTTGAGTAGAAAGAGGTTATTTCCTAATCCGTGGGAAGGTATAGAGGAAAAATACAAGATAGGTTCCCTAGTAGAGGGTAAGATAGTAAGAATTACGAATTTTGGTGCATTTGTAGAACTTGAAGAGAACCTCGAGGGACTCCTTCCTGCAAGAGAGATTACCTGGGAGAAGGTTTCTGAACCTACTAAATTGCTCAAAAAAGGTGAAACTTTAACACTCAAAGTAATAAATTTAGATAAGGAAAATAAAAGAATTGCCCTTTCTCTTAGACAGACAAAACCTTCTCCATGGGATGAACTAAAAGAAAAATATCCTGTTGGATCTATCGTTGAAGGAAAAGTAAAAAATATTTTAGATTTTGGCGTGTTTGTGGAGATAGAGAAGGGAATAGAAGGATTGGTAAGACTTTCTGAATTGAGCCCTGCCAAAAGGGTAGATAACCCTAATGATATAGTAAGTGAGGGAGAAAGAGTAAATGTTATGATACTTAGCTATGATGATAAAAAGAGAAAGGTTTCCTTGAGCATAGCTAGGGCACAAGAGAAAATAGAGGAAGAAGAGATGAAAAAATATATGGAGGAAGATGCAAAGCCTATAACTCTTGGCGATTTGATAGGGGAGCAGCTAAAAAAGATAAAAGAGGCCCAGGTGGAGAGTGAGTAAAAGACGAAAGACCTTTTTGATATAAAGAAGAAAAATTTTAAAGATAGGCCTCTGGCTTTTAGAATGAGACCAGAGGCCCTTTCTGATTTTGTGGGACAAGAGCATATTATAGGGGAGGGAAAATTCCTACGAAACATAATAGATAAGGATAAATTAATATCTCTTATCTTTTACGGTCCTCCAGGCACAGGAAAAAGTACTCTTGCATATATTATCTCTAAAAAAACAAAGGCCAAATTTGTTCGATTAAATGCAGTTACATCTAGTATTTCAGATATAAGGAGGGTTATTGAAGAGGCAGAAGAGAATATAAAACTATACGGAACAAGGACAATACTTTTTATAGATGAAGTTCATAGATTTAATAAAACCCAACAAGATGCCCTCCTACCTTCTGTAGAGGATGGGAGTATTGTATTCATAGGAGCTACTACAGAAAACCCTTTTTTTGCCATATCTTCTCCTTTGGTTTCTCGTTCTATCGTAATAGAGTTTAAACCTCTTTCTCATAAGGATTTAAGGACTCTTTTAGATAAAGCTCTTAAGGATAAGGGAAAAGGACTTGGAATCTATAATATAACGATTTCTAGAGAGGCTAAAGATACTCTAATTTCTCTGTCTGGTGGAGATGCCCGAGTACTTTATAATATTTTAGAACTTGCCTTTTTATCAACTAAACCTGATAAAGATGTATATACTATAACGAAAGAAAAGGTAGAAGAGGTTGCAGAGAAGAGATTCTTACTACATGATAAAGCTGGAGATTATCATCATGATATTATTTCTGCTTTTATAAAAAGTCTTAGAGGAAGTGACCCAGATGCCGCACTTTTTTGGCTTGTAAGAATGATAGATGGGGGAGAAAGTCCTGAATTTATCGTGCGAAGAATGATTATATTTGCATCTGAAGATATAGGTCTTGCAAATCCAAATGCACTTACCATATCAGTAAATGCCTATCTTGCCCTTGAAAGAGTGGGTCTACCAGAAGCTATATTAAATTTAGCAGAGGCGGCCATTTACCTTGCAGTTTCTCCAAAGAGTAATGCTATATATAAGGGGATCAAAATGGTAAGAGAGGCTATAAAAAAGGGATTAACTGATGAGGTTCCTAACCATTTAAAAAATGCAAGTTATAAGGGTGCAGAAAAGTTGGGAAGAGGAAAGGGATATAAATATCCCCATGATTTTCCAGGGCATTATGTGGAACAAGAATATACATCACATGGGAAAAAATTTTACTTCCCTTCTCAGAATGGATATGAAAAAGAGATAAAGAAAATGTTGGATAAAATAAGAGGAAATAGATATGAAAAATCCTGAATCCATTAAAAGGGAAATAGTAGAGGATATAAAGAAAATTGTAGACAATAAAGATGTGATAGTGGCTTTCTCTGGTGGAATGGATAGTACACTTGCCCTCTATCTTGCCAAAGAGTCACTCGGAAAAGAAAGAGTAGAGGCAGTTACTATCGATTGGGGTAGATATGCTTATACGAAGTCTCGAAAAAACATAGAAAAATTGATAAAGAGATTGGATGTAAATCATACCTTTATCCCTGGAGAGAAAGAGATAGAATCTCTACATACACGAGGTCCAGGATGTAATAGGTGTGTAAAAAAAATAAAAATTCCAATACTTAAAAGATATGCCAAAGAGAGGATAATAATAGGAGGAGCTAATCAGTCTGATAGCTGGGGAAAACAGCATATAAAGATTTTGGATGGCATTTATTCTCCATTAATAGAGCTTGACAAAAAAGAGATAAGGACAACCCTTGAGTATTTCAATATTCCTATCTTAAGAATTGGAGAAAATAGTATTAGAGAGGGGTGTCTTTTGAAACATTTATGGAAACCCCTTGCATCACCTTACTATCATGGTCGTGCCGTAGTTTTAGCAAATGAGTTTCTTATCTCTTATTTGCAGAATATGGATTTTAAGCCAAGTATCGCAAATGTAAAGATAATAGGTCCACTGAGTAAAAATATTGCCCTAATAAATGTATATCCTCTTCCTCCTGATAAAATAAGAGAAGAGATAAAAAAAGAAATTGAAAAATTGAAAGAGATAGATGAGGCATACTTTGTAGATAAACCTATTACTCTTACTATACGTGCAAATAAAGGGCAAATAGGAAATAGAGAATCTCTATATTGGATAGAAAAAGGAAGAATTTCTGTAGATTTTGGAGTCCCTGTAAACTTTGAATGGCTTCCATCAAATAATAGAAAACTTAACTCATTTCATATAGTAGACTATAAAGAGGGGTGATGATATGAAAAGGGTGCTTGTTATCTCTGATACACATATTCCTAATGTGGCATTTGAGCTACCCAAAAGTGTAATAAATGAGGCAAAGGGTTCAGATGTAATCCTTCATGCAGGAGATATTATATCTATGGATGTTTTAAATGAATTAAAGTATTATGGAGATGTTTATGCAGTACATGGTAATATGGATAGATTTGATCCAGATACCTATTCCCTACCTGATAAACTTATTATCGATATAGAAGGGGTAAAAATTGGGCTTACCCATGGAAGTGGTGCCCCTTGGGGGATAATTGGTAGAGTGAATAAAGTATTTCCTAATCTTGAAGAGCTGAATATCATTGTATTTGGGCATACTCATCATCCTCTATTAGAGAAAAAAGATGGAAGATGGTATATAAATCCAGGTTCACCTACAGATAAAAGATATGCACCATACAATTCTTATGCAATTTTAGAGATTGATGGGAAAGAGGTAAGACCTAAACTTATAAAAATAGAAGGAGAGTAAAATGAAGGAGAAATTAGTAGCATTTGATATTGATGGAACACTTACAGAAAAATTTGCACATACCATACCACAATCTACAATAGATCTTGTTAAGATGGCAAAAGAGTATGCCTATATTACAGTTGTAACGGGCAGAATGTATTCTTCTTCTATTTTGCAGGCACTTATTTTGGATATTGATATACCAATGATTGCATACCAAGGAGCATATATTGTAAATCCGAAAACAGGAGAATTCATATCTAAGCTTTTACTTGATGCAAAGATTGCAAGAGAAATCGTAAAATTTGTAATAGATAGAGGTTTTGATGTAAATATATTTTCAGAAAGCATTGTATATACCATAAAAGATAATACAAAAACGAGGAATTACTCTTCTAATTTTAAGGTCTCTTTTTATGTGAGAAAGGATATATTACATATAATGGAAGAGGAAGATATACATCCTGCAAAGCTTCAAATAATTGATAAGGTAGAGAGAATAAGAGAATTAGAAAAACAGATAAAGGAGACCTTTCCGGATATAGGTATTTTAAAATCTTTTGCCAATTTTTTAGAGATAGTTAATAAAGGAGTCTCCAAATCGAAGGCACTTGGTCTTCTCTTGGATATGTATAATATAAAGAGGGAAAATCTTATTACAGTGGGGGATAGTTATAATGATATAGACATGATAGAATATGCAGGTATGGGAATTGCTATGGAAGATGGTCCAGATGAGTTAAAGAGGGTAGCAGACTATATTGCCCCTTCTGTCTCTGAAAAGGGTGTAGAGTATGTAATAAAGAAATTTATTTTGGAGGATATATGAATCTTTATATAAACTTTCTATGGCATTTTCATCAACCGTTTTATTATGACCTAAGGAGAGAAATTTTTCATCTGCCTTGGGTAAGACTCCATGCATTGAGAAGCTACTATACTTTGGGGAAATATTTAGAGCTTTATCCTACTTTAAGTATGAGCTTTAATTTTACTCCTTCTCTTATAGAGAGTATAAAAAAGTATAAAGAGGGAAGATATGATTATTTGTTCATTTTAGAGAATAAAGAGGTAGGAGAATTATCAGATGATGAGAAACTATATATAATAAAAAATTCTTTTTATGGCTATTATCCTACTACAATAAAGCCTTACAAAAGATATAGAGAACTTTACTTGAAGAAAATAGAAAATGAGCTTTCTGACAAAGCACTTTTAGAAAAATTTTCACAAAAAGATATACTTGACCTTATAGTTCTTAGCAATTTATCTTGGTTTTCGGAATATTTGAAAGAAAAAGATGAATTTATAAGATATCTTATTAAAAAAGAGAGGGGATTTTCTGAATACGAAAAATACTCTATATTAGAAAAAGAGTTACAGATAATGAATAGGATTTTGCCCCTTTATAAAAAACTTCAGGACAAAGGTCAGATAGAGATAACTACTACTCCCTATGCCCATCCAATTCTCCCCTTAATCTCTGATAACTATTCTGCAAAAATCTCTCTACCACATCATCCCTTGCCTAAAGAGAGGTTTTCATACCCACAAGATGCAGATATTCATATAAAAAAGGCTATTTCTACATATTATGATGCTTTTGGGTGTTTTCCAAAAGGTATGTGGCCATCTGAAGGGGCAGTGGGGAATTTTATACTTCCACTCTTTTGGGAAAATGGAATAAAATGGATTGCAACAGATAGTGAAATACTAGGAATGACAAAGGATATATTTCTTTCCTATGATAAAGATGGGGTAACTGAGAATCCAGAGGTGCTATATAGACCTTATGTATTGAAAATGGGGACTCCGAAGCTTTTTATCATATTTAGAGACCATACACTATCTGATCTTTTTGGATTTGTGTACTCAGGGATGAGTAGAAGGGAAGGGGTAGAAAATTTTGTCTCAAAATTAGAAAAGATAAAAGATAAGCTTAAAGGAAAAGAGGGAAATTATCTTATTAGTATTATTTTAGATGGTGAAAATCCATGGGAATATTATGAAAAAGGGGAACAGGATAAATTTTTTAAAGAGTTATTAGAGACACTTTCAGGCCTTTCTTTTGTAAAAACTATAAAGGTATTAGATTTTATTAAAAGAGAAAATAACTTTGAGTTTTTGCCCAATCTCTATACAGGTTCATGGATAGGCCACAATTTACGTACCTGGATAGGAGATGAAGAGAAAAACAAGGCATGGACATATCTCTATAAGGTTAGAAAAGAGTTTGAAAAATTTGAAAGTACAGAAAAAGATAGGGCATTTGAGTCTTTACTTTTTGCTCAAGGAAGTGATTGGTTTTGGTGGTATGGGGAAGGACATGAATCCCCAGAAGAGGATAAGTTAGACTTTTTATTTAGGACACATCTTAAAAATGTTTATCTATCTTTAGGAGAAAACCCCCCTCATTTTTTAGAAGAGTCAATTATTACAATAAGACCAAAAGGTGTTCCTATGGGGAAAATTTCTCCAAAGATAGATGGTATTATAGGTGAGAGAGAGTGGGATGATGCAGGTCTATATGAAGTCAAAAGTGGTGCAATGAGTGAACTAAATGTCTCTTTGCCATTTTATAGAATATTTTATGGAAATGATGATTCAAACTTTTATATAAGGGTTGACTTAAAAGAGAATTGCTGTGATAATATAAGAGTAATTTTAAATGATAAAAAATATAGTTATAATTTAATAAATAATACTGGGGATACATTATTTAAATATAATGAGATATTAGAGATATCTATCCCCATCGAAAAAATAGAAAAGGCAAAATTTAGGATAATTTTTGAAAAAGGGGATAGTGAAACTTCTTTTCCCCTTGATTACTATATGATTATACCAATTAAGTAGGGAGGGCTATGAAATGAAAAAGAAATGTATTAATGATGTACCAGATGAAGTTTTAAAGGGAAAAAGGGTATTAGTTAGGGTTGACTTTAATGTTCCCCTCGATAAGGAGAGGAATATTACTGATGATAATAGGATACGAGCATCTCTTCCCACCATAAATTACCTTATTGATAAAGGGGCAAGGGTAATTCTTATGAGCCATCTTGGTCGTCCAAAAGGTGAGCCAAATCCACAGTTTAGTTTAGATGTGGTAGCAAAGAGACTTGGTCAACTTTTAGATAAAGATGTAGCATTTCTTCCTGATTGCATAGGAGAAGAGGTGAAAGAAAAGGTATCTACCTTAAAAGATGGTGAAGTAGTTTTACTTGAAAACTTACGATTTCATAAAGAAGAAAAGGAAAATGATGAAGGATTTGCCAAAGAGCTTGCCTCTTTAGGAGAGCTATATGTAAATGATGCATTTGCAGCATCCCATAGAAAACATGCATCTGTCGTTGGAGTTGCAAAGTTTCTTCCCGCATATGCAGGGTTTTTAGTAGCAAAAGAGATAGATGTGTTAAGCTCACTTTTGGAAGACCCAAAAACCCCATTTATGGCTATACTTGGTGGGGCAAAGGTATCTGATAAGATCGGTGTTATAAAAAATCTCATGAACAAGGTATCCTCTATACTAATTGGCGGAGGAATGTCTTATACCTTTTTAAAGTCCCAGGGATACGAGATAGGGGATTCTTTATTAGAAGAGGATAAGATAGAAACAGCAAGAGAGATCTTAAAAGATGCAGAGAGGAGAGGAATAAAGATACTTCTTCCCCTTGATATTGTTGTAGCAGATAGATTTGCAGAAGATGCAAATGCCAAAGTAGTGGATGCAAAAAATATCCCTTCTGGTTGGATGGGGATGGATATAGGTCCAAAAACCATAGAACTTTTCCAAAATGAGTTAAAAAATGCAAAAACTGTATTTTGGAATGGGCCATTAGGGGTATTTGAGATGGAAAAATTCTCAAATGGTACAAATAGTATTGCAAAGTTTTTGGGAGAATTAGATGCGATTACGGTTATAGGAGGAGGAGACTCTGCATCTGCCGTTAGAAAAGCGGGGGTTTCTGATAGAATGACTCATATATCTACAGGTGGTGGTGCCTCTTTAGAGTTTTTAGAAAAAGGTACATTACCTGGAATAGAGGTATTAGAAGATAAGTAGGGAATAATTTTCTTTATTTTTTCTATATGTGTGCCCTTCCAATATATCTTTTTACAGGAAGGGCACATAGAGAATTTTGTATTTGTACAATATACATAGTGAGGAACCCATCCTATAACCCTTTCCTTCTCAATAGGTTTTAATTGGCTGTTACATATAGGGCACCTGGTAAAGAAATTTTCCTCTGTGATGTACTCTATGAGGTTAGCAACATTTATCACCTCTTGAAGCTGATCCAGCCAGTTATCTGATTGTATAAATATACAATCCTTAAGGATTTTTCTCTTTATAAGGCCTGTATCTCTTGTAAGAAGGATTCTATCTTCTGATAGAGAGGTAAAAACAAGCTCTACATCCTTTGCATATTTGGGGTATAAAACATCAAAACCGAGGATTCTTAGCCATTTGGCTAACTTTCCCAGCATATTATCTGCAATAAACCGTGGCTTCTCTTTTTTGTTCATAAAATAAAAAAAACGGAGAGGGTGGGATTCGAACCCACGGAGCGCCTTTGTGGACGCTCAATTGCTTAGCAGGCAACCGCCTTAGGCCAACTCGGCCACCTCTCCGTACACCCACATAGTATATCACATAAAAGAGAATATGACAAGCTTTTGAGGGATTTTATCTCATACTTTTTATAAAATTTTCTACTTCAGTAAGAAGGGGCATAGATGGGATACCCCCTTTCTTTGTACATACCAGGGCTGCTTGAGCATTTGCAAATTTGAGAAGTTCTACAACCTTGTTTTGATCTTTCAATACATCAAAACCATGTTGGGAAAGGTAATATAAGACTGCCCCCATAAATCCATCTCCTGCACCAGTAGTATCTATTACATTTACCTTATATCCGGGGACCTCTATTCGAAATTCTCTATTGCAAAACATAGAACCCTTTTCTCCAAGAGTTACTATTATTGATTTTACCCCTTTATCAAGTAGGATTTGACAATCTGTGTGTATATTTTTTTCTGGATATAAATATGCAAGATCTTCTTCACTTATTTTTAAGAGGTCTATATCTTTGAATATTTCATCGAGGTCTTTTATAAATTGTGCCCTATTTTCTATTAAATTTGCTCTTATATTTGGATCAATTGTGGTAAAAATTCCCCATTTCTTTGCTTTTTTAAAGGTAGTTATGGCAGTTTTTCTTGCAGGGTCTTTGAGTAAAGTAATAGAGCCAAAATGAAATATATCATGTGATTTTAAAAAATCCTCATCTATATCATTTTCTTCTAATAATATATCTGCCGTATTATCTCTATAAAATTCAAAGTCTGGACTCCCATCTTCTTTTATTGCTACAAAAACAAGACATGTAGGGGCATCTGTTCTTACTATGGCTTTTGTATTTATATTATTTTCTTTAACAGTTTGAAAAAGGAATTGTCCAAAACTATCATTAGAAATTTTTGCAAAAAAACTTACCTCTCCCCCCAGTCTTGCTATAGCTGTTGCAGTGTTTGGAGGAGAGCCTCCAGGATTTTTTATAAAACTTTTTACATCTTTTATAGGTTTCCCCTTTTCAGATGCAGTAAAATCTATAAGTATCTCACCCAAGCATGCTATCTTCATCCTTCCTCCTTTTATAGATAGAGATTCAAGATAAGTTAGTAATTAGTATAGTTAATTTACATCCATTCTAGTCCTAAAAATGTCCTTTGTCAATATTAGGATTATTATAAAATGTTATAAGAATTTTATTTTGTTCTTTCGAAAAAAATTATAAAATTGGCAACACTTTTCTTAAAAGCAATAAAAATTTAGATTTTTTTCTAATAAAACTTGACTTTTCCTTTATTTTCGGTTAAAATGCAATTAAAAAGGTTTTTGTATTGTAAAAAAATCTATAAAGAAGGGAGGTTGACTGGGTAAGTTTCCCAGGAAAGGCTTATGAGCAAAGAGGCATTAGTTGAAAAGATTGCTGAGAAATTAGGTAAGACCAAAAAGGAATCTCGTATGATCGTGGATGCTGTGATCGATAGTATCACAGAGGTTCTTGCAGAGGGTGGTACAGTTCAACTTGTTGGTTTTGGTTCTTTTGGCGTAAGAAAGAGAGAGGCAAGAGAGGGTAGAAACCCTGCTACAGGTGAAAAAATTAAGATTCCAGCTATGAATGTACCTTATTTTAAGCCTGGTAAAAACCTCAAAGAAGCAGTAAGAGGGAACACTAAAAAAGGAAAGAAAAAGAAATAATTTTTTTTATTCTTTCCCTACCCCTTTTACCTTTTGAAAGGTTTTATAGAAGGGGTAGGGAAATTTTTTTGAACCTCTATATTTTCTTATTGAAAAAAAAGTAATTATGTGTTATTATATAATTTGAAAATAGATGAATGTTATAACTTATTTATAAAATTAAGTTTAAAATAAATATTTAAAATATTAAAGTATTATAACAATACTTTAAAAGTAAACTTTAAAAGTAAATTTGATATTGCAAAGATAAATTTAAAAGGTTTAAATTTTTAAGGGGGTGCGCTTAGATGGCAGAAGTTAGATTGGTGAATGTGGTAAAAAAATTTAAAGATGTAGTAGCAGTAGAAAATGTTAATTTAGATATTAAAGATAAAGAGTTTATAGTTTTGGTTGGTCCTTCTGGATGTGGAAAGACCACAACCCTAAGGCTTGTTGCAGGCTTAGAAGAGCTTACCTCAGGTGATATTTATATAGACGAAAGAAAGGTAAATGATGTAGCACCAAAGGATAGAGATATTGCTATGGTATTTCAGAATTATGCACTTTATCCTCACATGGATGTCTATAATAATATGGCATTTGGATTGAAATTAAGAAAATTTCCAAAAGATGAAATAGATAGGCGTGTTAATGAAGCAGCAGAGATCCTTGGTATTAAACACTTGCTTAAGAGAAAACCAAAAGAACTTTCCGGAGGACAAAGACAAAGAGTTGCAGTAGGGAGGGCAATTGTAAGAAAACCTAAGGTATTCTTATTTGATGAGCCATTATCTAACCTCGATGCAAAACTCAGAGTACAGATGAGAACTGAGCTTAGCAGGTTACATAAGAGACTTGAAGCTACCATGATTTATGTTACACACGATCAGGTAGAGGCAATGACTATGGGTGATAGAATCGTAGTTATGAGGGATGGTCATGTACAACAGATAGGGGCACCTCTTGAATTATATGATCACCCAGTCAATAAATTTGTTGCTGGCTTCATAGGTTCACCTGCTATGAATTTTATAGATAGTAAGGTAATAAAGAAGGATTCCAAATATTATGTAGATGCAGAGAGTTTCCAGGTTAAGATTCCAGAAAAGTTTTATGATAAGGTTAGCGAAATTGAAGGTAAAGATGTAATATTTGGCATTAGGCCAGAAGACATGAGAGATAAAGAGTTTATACCTGATATAGGCCCTGAGTATGTAATAAAGGCAAAGGTAGAAGTAATAGAGCCTATGGGTGCTGAAAACTTCTTATATCTTACTTCTGGTAAACATTACTTTATTTCTAGAGTTGATTCCAGGAGTAAGGCAAAAGAAGATGCTTATGTAGAGCTTGCCCTTGATATGGAAAAGATGCATTTATTTGATCCAAAAACAGAAATAGCAATAATCTAAAAAGGGATAGCTGTGTTTATAAATATGATTTGTAAAGTTAGACCTTATAGTAAAGGTTTATATTATGGATTAATTTAAAGATATTTTAGAAAAAGATTAATTCAAATAATAAAATATTTATAACCATAAAAGAGTGGGCATGTACCCACTCTTTTATGGTTATAAAGGGGTATAAAATGACATTTTTTGAAAAATTTAAAATGGATTTAGAGAAGGAAATAAATGAGATTATAGGAAAATATGGTTTTGAAGTTGTAGAGTTGCAAGTTCAAAACCATAAAGATGGGATTCTTTTAAGGGTATTTATTGATCATATTGATGAAAAAGAAGTTACCTTAAAAGACTGTGAATTTGTAAGTAAATTGATAGATAGTTCTTTAGATAATGAAGATGTGGATTTAGCAATGCTCGAGGTATCCTCTCCAGGGATCGATAGACTTATAAAGAAAGAAAAAGATTTTAAGCGATTCAGAGGAAGCAATATAAAGATTACTCTCAATAGAGAAATTAAAAAGAAAAAGAAACTTATTGGGAAATTGCAAGATATAAAAAATGATGTAATAGAGGTCAATATTAAAGGGGAAGTGCTTTTTATACCACTATCCTATATAAAAGAGGTAAGGTTACATATAAGTAATGAAGATATAAAAGACTATTTAAAGAGGAGGAAAGCATAGTGAACTTGGATCTCATCCAAGCTCTTAACCAATTGGAAAAGGAAAAGAATATACCGAAAGATATGTTATTTGAGGCAGTAGAAGCTGCTTTACTATCGGCATATAGAAAAAATTACAAGACTACACAAAATGTCTCTATTTATTTGAATAGGGAGACGGGGGAAGTAAAAGTTTTCGCAAAAAAGAGGATAATGAATAAAGTTAAAAATCCAAATACAGAAATCTCTATAGAAGATGCAAAAAACTATACAGAAAATCCAAAGATAGGTGATATTATTGAAATTGAGATTACGCCAGCAGAATTTGGTAGAATAGCTGCTCAAACTGCAAAGCAGGTAGTAATCCAAAGAATTTGTGAGGCAGAAAGAAAGGTAATTTATAGAGAATATTCAGAAAAAGAAAAAGAGATTCTTACCGGCACAATACAAAGATTCGAGGGAGAAAATATAGTTATAAATCTTGGTAAAACAGAGGGTATTTTACCTCCTCAAGAACAAATAAAGGAAGAGCATTATTATCCAGGGAAAAAGCTAAAGGTCTATTTGGTAGAGGTAAGAAGGACAAGTAAAGGGCCAAAGATAATAGTTTCTCGTACCCATCCAGGCCTTATTAAAGGCCTGTTTGAATTAGAAGTGCCAGAAGTATATGAAGGGTTGGTAGAAATAAAAGCCATAGCAAGAGAACCAGGAAAGAGAACAAAAATAGCGGTGTTTTCCCGAGATAAAAATATAGATCCTGTGGGTACCTGTATAGGAAATAAAGGGGTAAGAATAAGGAATATACTTTCTGAACTTGGGGAAGAAAAAATAGATATAGTCAAGTGGGAAAAAGAGCCAAGTATTTTTATAAAAAATGCTTTAAGCCCTGCAAAGATTATCTCTATTAATATCTCTAAAGAAGATAGAATTGCAAACGTATTGGTCCCTCAAGATCAACTTTCTCTTGCTATTGGGAGAGAAGGGCAAAATGTAAGATTAGCAGTAAAGCTAACAGGATGGAGGATAGATATTAAATCAGAAGGAGGAAGTGAAGGCAAGGGTGAAGAGTAAAAGGATACCACTTCGGGTATGTATAGTGTGTGGGGCGAAAAGACCCAAAAAAGAACTTATTAGGATAGTTAGGACCCCAAAAGGTAAGGTAGTGATTGATTATGATGGTAAAAAATCGGGTCGAGGTGCTTACCTTTGCCTAAAGAAAGATTGTATAGATAAAGCAAGGAGGGAAGAACAATTAGAGCATGCTTTAAGAATAGAGATCCCTTCTTGTATCTATGAAGAATTGGAGAGACTATTGACTACAGGAGGTGAAGTCCATGGGGAAAATAAGAGTATATAAATTGGCAGAAGAGCTAAAACTTCATACCAAAGATTTAGTGGATTATCTGAAAAGAGAGGGCGTTAATATAAGAAATCATATGAGTACAATAGACGAAGAGACTGCAGAAGTAATCCGAGAGATGGTAGAGGCAGAAAAGGAAGAAAAGGCTGAAGAAGAGGCATTAGAACCTATAGAATTTGATAAACTCCCTACATTGCGCGAGCTCTCTTTTAAACTAAAGATGAAACCCATAGATCTTGCTATTCTTTTAATAAAAAGAGGAGATATAGATAGCTTAAATGGTGAAATTTCATATGAGACACTAGTCGATATATTAAAGGAATTTAAAAAGAGGCCCGTTCTACCTGAAGATATAAAAAAGAGTTCTAATGAGAAAAAAGAATTACCTTTAAGACCTCCTGTAGTCACAGTGATTGGACATGTAGACCATGGGAAAACTACACTTTTAGATGCGATTAGAAATTCAAAGATAGCCAAAGGTGAAGCTGGTGGTATAACTCAACATATAGGGGCATATGAGGTAAGTATTGATAAAGATAGAAAAATAGTATTTATAGATACACCGGGACACGAGGCATTTACTACTATGAGGGCAAGGGGAGTAAAGGCTACAGATATAGCTGTATTGGTAGTAGCTGCAGATGATGGGGTAAAACCACAAACCATAGAGGCTATTAACCATGCAAAGGCTGCCAATGTACCTATAATAGTTGCAATAAATAAGATAGACAAGCCTGGGGTGCAAATAAATAGGATAAAAGAAGAGCTCTCCAAACATGGGATAGTTCCTGAGGAATGGGGTGGAGAACATACTTTTGTTGAAATTTCAGCGCTAAAGAAGATAGGTATTGATGATTTATTAGAGATGATAGCCTTAAATGCTGAAATCCTTGATTTAAGAGCTGACAACAAAAAACCTGGGATAGGTATAATTATAGAATCTAGATTAGACAAAACTAAAGGGGCAGGTGCCAAAGTTTTGATAAAGGAAGGAAAAATTAAAACAGGAGATTTCTTTATCTCAGGTGAGGTATTTGGAAAGATAAGAACAATGATTGGAGGAAACAATAAACCTATAAAGGAAGCAGGTCCTTCAAGTATTGTAGAAGTTTATGGATTTTCCTCCTTGCCAGAGGCAGGAAACTATTTATATGTAATAAAGGATAATAAATTGGCAAAAGAGCTAAGTGAATACTTCAAAGAACTAAAGAAAGAAGAAAAAAGAGGAGAAGAAAGGGCAGTCTCTTTGGATGAGTTGTTACAAAAAATCAAAGAAGGAGAAGCCAAAAAGCTTTCTCTGATAATAAAGGCAGATGTGCAAGGTTCGTTAGAGGCTATTGAAAAGTCCTTAAAGAAGTTAGATATAGAAGGTGTAGAGATAGAGATTCTCCATAAGGGAATAGGAGGAATAAGCGAAGCAGATGTAATGCTTGCCTCAGCATCTGGAGGAATTATAGTAGGTTTTAATGTAAGACCTGATAGCAAGGCAGAAAAAGCAGCCCGGAGAGAGAAAGTAGAGATAAAACTATATAGAGTTATCTATGAGCTTATAGAAGATATAGAGAGGGTCTTAAAGGGCCTACTTGAACCTGTAATAAGAGAGGTCATTATAGGAAAGGCTGAGGTAAGGCAGATATTTAAAATCCCCAAAGTGGGACAGGTTGCAGGTTGTTTTGTATTAGAAGGAAAGGTAAAAAGAGGGGCTAAGGCAAGACTTATAAGAGATCAAGTAGTTATCAAAGAGACCGTTATTTCTGGATTGAAAAGATTTAAAGACGATGTTTCAGAGGTAGTAGCAGGGTATGAATGTGGAGTCTCTTTGGATGGCGTTAAAGAATATAGAGAGCATGACATTATAGAGGTATATGTAGAGGAAGTTGAAAAATAGATGATAATCGGTGTTTGCAGGGTAGAGCTTTCTATCCCAGATAGTTTTTCTTTGAAAGACAAAAGGAGAATAATAAAAAGTATTATTGCAAGAACTAGAAATAAGTTTAATGTAGCTATATCAGAAATAGAGGAAAATGATAGTTGGCAAAGGGCTGTACTTGGAATTTCTTCTATCTCAAATGATGCACACTATACAAATAAAATATTAAATGAGGTTGTTAATTATATAGAAAAAGATAGAGGGCTTATTTTATTAGATTATTCTATAGAGTTACTTTAAAACGAGGGGATTATGAAAAGATATAGTAGAGTTGATAGGGTATCAAAACTTTTAAAAATAGAGATAAGTAAGATTATAAGAGAAGATGTAAAAGACCCTAGGGTAGATGGAATAGTCATCACAGAAGTATTAGTAACAAAAGATTTAAGACAGGGAAAGGTCTTTTTTTCTCTTTATGGGACAAAAGAACAAAAAGAGGAGGCATTGGAAGGATTAAAGGGGGCAACCTATATAGTACAAGAGGAATTAGGAAAACATCTTAGAATGAGATATACCCCAAGGCTTACTTTTTATATTGATGATGCATTAGAGAGAGGATTTGAAATCATAGAAAAAATGAAGAAATTAAAAGGGAATGAAGAATAAAATAAATGGAGTAATTAATATATATAAACCTCGAGGTCTTACCTCTTTTCAAGTAGTATCTAAACTCAGAAAAATATTGAACATACGGAAAATAGGACATACAGGCACCTTAGATCCCGAAGCAGAGGGTGTATTGGTTGTATGTATAGGAGAGGCTACAAAGATCGCACAAATCCTTACAAATACAAAAAAGGTTTATGAGGCAGAAGTTGTATTTGGCATTGAGACAGATACATGGGATATGGAAGGAAAGATAGTAAGAGAAAAAGAGTGTAGAAATTTAAAAGATAAAATCTTAAATACCCTTTCTGATTTTATAGGGGAGATTAACCAAATACCCCCTATGTATTCTGCAATATCTTATAAAGGAAAGAGGTTGTATAAGCTTGCAAGAGAAGGAAAAAATATAGAGAGAAAACCAAGAAAAGTAAGGATTTATAAGATTGATTTTTTGGACTATAGAGAAGATAAATATCCAACGGCCTCCTTCCAAATAGAGTGTGGAAGTGGTACATATATAAGGAGTTTTGCATATGATCTGGGTAGAAAAATAGACTGTCCAGCTTCTCTTTTTTCTCTTGTAAGAAAAGAGGTTGGGGATTTTTCAATAAAGAATGCTCATACACTTGATGAAATTTCTAAATATATAAAAGAAGGAAAGATAGGAGAATTTCTTATTCCTATTAAAGATGCTTTTCCTTCCCCTAATGTTTTATCCATTAATGATAAAGAAAAAGAGAAGGTAAAAAAAGGGCAATATATCTTGGTTTCTGAAGATAGGTTAAGAGATACTAATATTTTAGAGCCTATAATTTTATTGTATAATGAGACACCTATAGCATTTGGAAAGATAGAGAAAAGAAAAGATAGATACCTTTTTTATCCAAAACGGGTTTTCAACATAGAATGAAGATAGATTTTATCACATATAAATTACTCAAAGAAATTAAGAAGAGTACAAGTTATAACATTATAGGTGGAATAGGGGTTTTTGATGGTGTACATCTTGCACACCAACACCTTATAAAAAAGGTTGTTCATTCATCCCGTGTTTTCGGGATGGAAAGTGCTATTATCACTTTTTATCCTCCTACAAGATTTTTATTAGGGAAAAATCCATATATCTTAACTACTATCCTAGAAAAATTAGAATTATTTGAGCAGTTTGGAATAGATAGGGTAATAATCTTTGAATTTACAGAGGAATTTTCAAAACTATCCCCACTTGACTTTTTAGGTATAATAAAAGGGTTGGGTATAAGAAGTTTATATGTAGGAAAGGATTTTCGATTTGGTAAAGGTCGAACGGGTAATGTAGCATTTATGAAGGAAAACCTTGATAGATATAAAATTTCCGTAGAGGCCTTAGATATCCTTTCATTTCAAGATAAAAAGATAAGTAGTACATATATTAAAGAACTTATTTTAGATGGAAAAATAGATAAGGCAAATAGATTTTTAGGATATAATTTTTTTGTAAAAGGTATAGTTTATACTAAAAGAGAGGCTACATCTTTAATTACACATATAAATAAGGTAAAACCTCCAGATGGGATATATAAGGCCCTTATGGAAAATAAGGGAGAGATTTATATATATATTAAAAATAACTCTATCTATTTATATAGGGATTATAATTTGGAGGGTAAAACCGTAAAAATTTCGTTTTTAGAAAAAGTAGAAAAGGCAGTAAAAAACGAAAGTTTGGAGTTTACAGATAGTAAGTTTTATGCTAAACTATATTAGTTATTTTAACAAGGAGGTGAAATAGAAGAGATGACCCTTTTAAAAGAAGAAAAAGAGAGAATAATACAGGAGTACAGGATCCATGAAAATGATACAGGTTCTCCTGAAGTTCAAATTGCCATTCTTACTGCTAGAATTAACAATTTAACTGAACATCTAAAGACTCACAAGAAAGACTATCACTCAAGAACGGGTCTTTTGAAAATGGTAGGGCAGAGAAGGGCATTATTGAATTACTTGAAAGGGAGAGATGTTGAGAGATATAAAAACATTATATCTCGTCTTAAATTAAGGAGGTAATATAGGACAATTATGAGTGAAGTTATACAAGAAAAGACAATAATAAATGGAAAGGAATTTATTATTGAAACAGGAAAATTAGCAAAACAGGCAAATGGTGCTGTAGTTGTAAGATATGGAGATACAGTTGTACTTGTTACAGCTGTAGGTGCAGAAGAGCCCAAAGAAGATATTGATTTCTTTCCATTAACCGTAGAGTTTGAAGAGAAATTTTATGCAGCAGGAAAAATTCCTGGGGGGTTTATAAAAAGGGAAGGAAAGCCAGGAGAGAGGGCTATTTTGAGTGCTCGTCTCATAGATAGACCGATTCGACCTCTATTTCCTGATGGTTATAGGAATGAGGTGCAAATCATAGCTACAGTACTTTCTGTAGATCAGGAAAATCCCCCTGATATTTTGGGTATTACAGGTGCCTCTGCTGCACTTACTATATCCAACATACCCTTTGAGGGACCCATCGCAGGTGTAAGAATAGGATACAAAGATGGAACATATCTTGTAAACCCTACATCTTCAGAGCTTGAAGATTCTCTTTTGGATATAGTAGTTGCAGGTACTAAAGATGCTATAACTATGGTAGAGGCAGGGGCAAAAGAGGTCCCAGAAGATGTAGTAGTCGGAGCATTAGAGGTTGCGCAAAAGGAAATTATAAATATAGTAGAGTTACAGGAAAGGTTACAAAAGAGAGTAGGAAAGGAAAAGATGGCATTTGAACCCCTTGATATTGCAGGGGTTAAAGATAAAATAATAGAATTAGAGATTGACAATATAAAAGATGCTATTATTACAAAGGAAAAAAAGGAAAGAGAAAGAAGGCTTTCCCTTATCAAAAAATCTCTAAAGGAAAAGTTCCAAGAAGATGAAGAATTCATAAAATATCTAAATGATGCCTTTGAAGAGATAGTAAAAGATGAGGTAAGAAAACTCATAACAACCCAGAAAAAGAGAGTAGATGGAAGAGGTCTTGATGAAATAAGACCCATAAGTTGTGAGGTAGGTGTCTTACCACGAACTCATGGCTCTGCTTTATTTACACGGGGACAGACACAGGCCCTTGTAATTACCACCCTTGGCGCAACTGAGGATGAGCAGATAGTAGATGATATTACAGAAGAAGAGAACAAAAAATTCATGCTCCATTACAATTTCCCTCCATTTTCTGTAGGTGAAGTTAGACCTCGAAGGGGACCTGGGAGAAGAGAAATTGGACACGGTGCATTGGCAGAGCGCGCGATAAAAGCCGTACTTCCAGATGAAGAAGAATTTCCATATACCATAAGAGTAGTATCAGAGATCTTAGAATCAAATGGCTCTTCTTCTATGGCTACGGTATGTGGGGCTACTTTATCTCTTATGGATGCAGGGGTGGGAATATCTAAACCTGTATCAGGTATTGCCATGGGCCTTATAAAAGAAGGTGACGAATTTTTTATCCTTACAGATATATTAGGATTAGAAGACCATTATGGAGATATGGATTTTAAGGTAGCAGGTACAAGAGATGGGATCACTGCACTTCAAATGGATATAAAAATTAGTGGAATCTCTTCTGAGATAATGAAAAAGGCATTAGATCAAGCAAAAAAGGCACGGTTTTTTATCTTAGATAAAATGGCAGAGGCTATTGAAAAGCCTAGGGAGAATCTCTCTCCTTATGCCCCTCGGATAGAAATATTGAATATAAGCCCTAACAAAATTGGAGATCTTATAGGACCAGGAGGCAAAAACATTAAGAGAATAATAGAAGAAACAGGGGTAAAAATAAATATAGAACCTGATGGAAAGGTATATGTATTTTCTACAGATAAAGGGGCCTTTGATAAGGCAAGAGAGATGATAGAGGTACTTACAAAAGAGGCAAAAATAGGAGAGAACTATCTGGGAAGAGTAACACGAATCACTAATTTTGGAGCATTTGTTGAAATTTTCCCTGGCAAGGAAGGTTTGGTACATATCTCTAATCTCTCTACCCGGAGGGTTAAAAATGTAAAGGATGTAGTAAATGTAGGGGATAAAATTCTTGTAAAAGTGATAGACATAGATGATACAGGAAGGGTAAATCTCTCAAGAAAGGCAGTTATTCAGGAAGAAGAGAAAAAGAATCAAGGAGGAAAGGTAGATAATTAAATTGATATATCTGGCTATCTTACAGGGGCTTACAGAATTTCTCCCTGTAAGTAGTTCAGGACATCTAATAATTCTTAAAAATCTCTTACATGTGAAAGAACAGGGACTATCAATAGAGGTATATCTACATTTGGGAACCCTGTTAGCCGTTTTACTCTATTATTTTAAAGATATATGGGATATACTTATACACTGGAAGAAGAACCTAAAATATATAGAACTTATTATTTTAGGTTCTATTCCAACTGCAATCATAGGTTTTATAATATATAAACTTACTAATGACTATACCTTTAGTATAAAAATGATAGGTCTATTTTATTTGATAAATTCCTTATTTTTACTTTACGTAGATAGATTTCAATCCAAATATAGTGATAGACATCTTTTAAAAGAAACAAAAGATATTGGAATCATAGATGCTATCTTAATAGGTACTGTTCAAGGAATGGCTGCATTTCCTGGCATATCTAGATCTGGAAGCACTGTAGGTTCTGCTATTCTCCGAGGTATAAATGCAAAAGATGCAGCCAAGTTTTCCTTTTTACTTTCTATTCCAGCGATAGGGGGAGCATTTTTGCTCGAGTATATTAGTAAGGGTGTAGGTTTTGAATCTAACTTTCTTATACCTATGTTGATCTCTTTTGGTGTAGGATATCTTGCTATACACCTCTTTATAAAAATACTTACTTCACATAAACTTAGGTATTTTGCCTTCTACACCTTTTTGCTAAGTCTTATCTGTTTTTTTATCTAAACCATGCCTACTAATAAAAAGAAAGTGCCAAAAAAATCTAAAATTCAAGAATTATTAGGTTTGATAATTACCTTTATAAGTATTTTTTTGATGCTTTTAGTATTTACAGATACATCCTCTCAACTTGTTGGTAGAGTTGGCATCTCTTTAAGACATTTCCTAACAGTATATACAGGGGTTAATAAATATTTCCTTACTATAGTACTGTTTTTCTTTGGTTTAAAATTACTTTTGGGAAAGGTATCCAAAGAGGTTGTTGTAAAATATCTTTTATTTACATTTTTACTCTTTTTTATAGTCACATCTTTTCATATTCCCCTTTTAAATACCGAATTTGCTTACAAAATATCGGCAAAAGGTGAAGGTGGAGGGCTTATAAGTTATTACTTTTCATATATTTTAAATTACTATTTTGGTAGGATAGGAAGTTATATAGCACTTTTCCTTCTATCTTTTATCTTCCTTATATTGGTAATGGATTTTTCCTTTGCAGAGTTTTTATCTAAAAGCTTTAAACTATTTTTGTTTCCTTTAAAAAATGAAGAGAGTAATAATAATGAGGGAGAATACTTAAAAGAAGAGGCAGAAGAGATATTATCGAAAAAAAATATAGAAAAACTTGAGGAAGAAAAGAGTGTAGATAGAGTAGCTATAGACCTTAAAGAGAGTGACTTGAGTTTAGAAAAAGATGATTTTTTAGAGAAGCTAAGGGAAAATGAAGATACTCAATATAAGGATACATATGAAGATGAAGTACTTCCACCCCTCTCCTTTTTACTAAAAAAAGAACAGAAAAAAAATAAAAAATTTGAAGAAGAGGTTGAATATAATAAGGTATTATTAGAAAAAAAATTGGAGAGTTTTGGTATAGAGGCCAAAGTAGTAAATGTAGTAAAGGGCCCTACTATAACAAGATATGAGATAGAGCCACCCCAAGGAGTAAAGGTTAGTAAAATTCTAAATTTGGGAAATGATATAGCCTTGGCATTAGGAGCACCTCAGATAAGAATAGAGGCACCTGTACCTGGGAAAAAGGTAATAGGAATTGAGGTCCCAAACAAAGAGAGAGAGGTTGTATACATAAGGGAACTATTGGAATCTCAGGCATTTCAAAATACAACCAAAACACTTCCCCTTGCTTTGGGTAAAGGCATGGGGGGACAGCCTGTAATATCGGATCTAGTAGCACTACCTCATCTTTTAATAGCAGGTGCCACTTCCTCTGGAAAGAGTGTATGTATAAATAGTATAATTTTTAGTATCTTATATAAATTTACACCCAAAGAGGTCAAATTCTTAATGATTGATCCAAAAAGGGTGGAACTTAGTGTATACGAAGGTATTCCTCATCTCGTAGGGCCGATAGTTGTAGACCCAAAAAAGGCTGCATTGGCCCTTGAATGGATAATAAAGGAGATGGAGAGAAGATTTAGAATCTTTGCAGACCTTGGTGTAAGAAATCTAAAGGGATATAATAGTATCGTAAAAGATCTGGCAGGATATACAAAGATGCCATTTATCGTTGTAATTATTGATGAACTTGCAGACCTTATGATGGTAGCACCAAAAGATGTAGAAGAATCCTTGTGTAGATTGGCTCAAATGGCTCGTGCCACAGGTATACATCTTATAGTGGCTACTCAGAGGCCATCTGTAGATGTAATAACTGGACTTATAAAGGCCAATTTTCCATCAAGAATTGCCTTTACAGTTTCTTCTCAGATAGATTCTAGAACTATTATAGATATGAATGGTGCAGAAAAATTACTTGGAAAAGGAGATATGCTTTATTTTCCTGTAGGTGTATTTAAACCTATTCGTGCACAAGGGGCATATGTAAGCGATAATGATGTGAAAAAAGTAGTAGAATTCTTAAGAAAGAAAAAGATGGAAGAAGAGGATATGAGTTCTATATATTTAGATGAGGAAGAGCTTGAAAGAGAAGAGGTAGAGCTTGAGGAGGATGATGAACTCCTAAAGGATGCCTTAAGAGTTATATATACTTACAATAGGGCCTCAGCCTCTCTTCTTCAAAGAGAATTAAAAATTGGATATCCAAGGGCTGCAAGACTCATAGGCTTACTTGAGAAGAAGGGATATATTGGACCCCAAGAAGGGAGTAAGCCTCGAAAAATCTTAAAGAGAGAGGAGAGTATCTAAGATGGCTAACCAAGAGGGCTTACTAAAGAAAAAGAGAATAGAAAAAAACCTTACTCTCGATGATGTAGAAAAGATCTTAAAGATAAGAAAAAGACATCTAAGGGCACTTGAGGAAGGGGAATATACAGATACACCAGGTATTACCTATGCTATCGGTTATTTAAAGGCTTATAGTGCATTGTTGGATCTTACTGATGAAGAAAGACAAGAGATTATAGATGAAATCAATAGGGCATTCTCTTCAGAGAAAAAGGCACAACCTGTATTTACAAAAGAGGTTATTCCATTGGAAGATGAGGGAGAAAGTAAGTCTTCAAAAAAACCAGAGAAGACTCCTTCGGTTAATTTTAAAAAAGTGGTGATACTTACATCAATAGTAGCTATTATTGGGATACTTGGTTTTTTTGGATTTAAAATTCTTACACAAAATGAAGATTTCTCCTTTAAAAAAAGTGGCATCTATACTCCATATATAAAAGCTACCATAAATACTGAAAAGAAGGGTTCTAACGCGAAAAATAATACACCTATCCCTGGTTCACCTACTCCCCAAGGAACAGAGATACCTACTGTTACACCAACTATTACCCCCTTACCTAAGGTGATGGCGAAGTTTAATATAAAGATAGTTCCCAAGGACACAGGATGGATAAAGGTTTACAATAAAGAGGCTATACTTTTTGAGGGGATTATGGCAAAGGGAAAAGAGTATCTATTTAAATCTACTTCTCCTATAACTTTGATTGTCGAAGACGGTAAACTATTTGATATTTACTCAAAAAATAAAACTCTATCTTTACCTAAAGGTAATTTTGTAAAATATACGCTAAAAGAGGAAAGCACCAAACAAAATGGCTAAAGTATTAGAAGAAAATAATCTAGTTAATCTTATAATTACCATTTTACATCCTGAAAATAAAGACCTTACCCCTATAAAAGAGATATTGGTTGAGCGATTTGGAGATATAGACCTTGTAAGCAAGGAATTTCCCTTTTCTCATACTTCTTACTATAGTGAAGAGATGGGAGATAAAATCGTAAAAACCATCTTGTCTTTTGAAAAACTTATAAAAGATGATGATTTAAAAATAGTAAAATATTTTACACTACAGATAGAAGACCTTTTTAAAACCAATAGAAAAAGAAGATATAACCTTGATCCAGGATATGTAGATTTGAATAAGTTAGTCCTCTCTACCACTAAGGGGAGGACCCATAGGGTCTCTATCGGTTGGGGATTGTATGAAGAGGTTACACTTTGGTATAGAAAGGGAAAATTTGAAGACCTTATGTGGACTTATCCGAGTTATAAATTAGAAGAAGTTAAGAGGTTTTTAATAGATGTAAGAGAAAATTATAAGAAAAAATTGAGGTCGTTAAAATAGGATGGGAGATAAGGTAGCTATTGTCACACTTGGATGTGATAAGAATAGGGTAGATAGTGAGGTTATGGCAGGGGTTCTTTATAGTGCAGGGTATGAAATTACTGTAAATGAAGAAGATGCAGATTTTATCATAGTAAATACCTGTACTTTTATAAAAGATGCACAGAGAGAGACAGAAGATGCTATAGAACATGCACTTTCTTATAAAGGGGCAAAAGTTATAATCGCAGGTTGCCATGTACAGAGATTAAAAGAAAAGATAGAGAAACAATTTCCTAAGGCATCAGGATTTTTAGATATAAATCAAGTGGAAAACATTGATAAAATACTATCTAGCGTAAAAAGAGGAGAAAGAATAAAGATTTTTGATATACCTTCATTTCTCTATTCTAAATATAGAAAGAGACTTATATCTACACCACCAGGTTCTGCTTATATAAAAATTTCAGAGGGGTGTGATCATAATTGTACCTTTTGTATAATTCCTAAAGTCAAGGGAAGATTTAGAAGTAGGACTATTGAAGATATAGTAAATGAGGCAAATTATCTTACAAAAATGGGCAGAATAGAGATAATTCTTATAGCCCAAGACCTTAATTCTTACGGTATAGACATTTATGGAAGACCTATGATTGGAAAGCTTCTCATAGAACTTTCCAAGATCGAAAAGGTAAAATGGATAAGACTTTTGTATATGTATCCATTTAATTTTCCATATGAAATTTTGGATATAATGAATGAAAATCCTAAAATTTGTAAATATATAGACATACCCCTTCAACATATAAGTAATAGAATCTTAAGAAAAATGGGAAGAAAAGGATCAAAAGAGGATATACTAGAACTTTTAACCTATATTCGAAACAAGGTTCCCGATATTACTTTAAGAACATCTTTTATAGTAGGTTTTCCGGGAGAGGGTGAAGATGAGTTTAATGAATTGAGAGAGTTTGTAAAAGAGAGTAAATTTCATTGGGTAGGGGTATTTAAATACTCTCAAGAAGAGGGTACCTATGCCTACAATATGGAAAAACAAGTCCCCCAAATAATAAAAAATCAAAGATTTATGAGTCTCATGGCCCTACAGGAGGGCATTACCCATACTTTAAATAAAGATAGAGTAGGAAAGATAGAGGAGGTCCTAATAGAAGAAAAAGAAGGAAAATACTTCATAGGGAGAAGTCAAAAAGAGGCACCTGAGATAGATGGCACAATACAGATTTACAAGGCTCAAGATATGGATTTGGGAAAAATTAAAAAGGTCAGGATAATTTCATCTTCATCTTATGATTTATCGGGAGTTTTGATAGAATGAGTATAAATTTGGCACTGGCTCTTACCTATAGTAGAATCATTTTAACACCTATTTTCATGCTTTTGGTTTTGTCAAATTCTCCTTATTCTCAGACTTGGGCAATTATAGTATTTATTATTGCCTCATTTACAGATCTATTGGATGGATATGTAGCACGGGTAACAAATAGCGTAACTGTTTATGGTGCTATTATGGATCCCATTGCAGATAAGTTTTTGGTAACATCTGCCCTTGTTGTCCTTGTGGAGAAGGGACTTCTTAGTTCTTGGATTGTGGTTTTAATAATATTTAGAGAGTTTTTTATAAGTGGACTTAGAATTTTTGCATCTCAGCAAAGAATTAATGTATCTGCTCATTTCTCAGGAAAAATAAAAACTGTTATACAGATGATTATGATCGTCTCTGTTATTGCAAGATATAGATATGCATGGGTTCTCGTCTATTTAACCCTTTTTCTTACTGTATATTCAGGAATAGAATATACAGTAAAATATACATATTATTTGAAAAAAGATTCAATTTTTGATAAACTAAAAAGGGTACACAAACTCCTAAAAGAAAAAGGAATTACGATATCTGTATGTGAATCCTGTACAGGTGGGCTTTTGGGTGCTTATCTTTCAAGATATCCAGGAAGTTCTCTATTTTTTAAGGGTGGTATAATAAGCTATATGACAGAAATTAAGAAAAACATTTTAAATATTGATGAGAACTTAATAAAAGAGAAAGGGGTGGTAAGTGAAGAAGTTGCAATAGGTATGTCTAGGAAAGTAAGAGAGATGTTCGGATCTGATATTGGAATATCAATTACAGGGCTTGCAGGTCCTACCAAAGGAAGTGGAAGGGATGAGGGAAAACCAATAGGACTTGTTTATATTGGTCTTGCAAAAAGAGAGACCACTTATGCAAGAGAGTTTCTGTTTTCTGGAGATAGAGAAAGTATAAGGGTGAAGGCTTGTGAAAAGGCCCTGGAACTTATAGAAGATAATCTTTTGGGGGCTAAGGATATTGAAAATTAGGAGCTTTATTGCTATAAATTTAGATGAAACAATAAAAGAAAAGTTAAAAAATATAGAAAATAGCTTTAGAGAAGCACTACCAAAAAGTAAAATAAAATGGGTAAAAAAAGACAATTTTCATATAACCCTTAGATTTCTTGGAGATATAAATCAGGAAGATATTCCCAAGATTGAAGATACAATAGGAGAATTTGCCCAAGAATGTGGTGCATTTACTATAGATTTTCATGAAGTAGGAGTTTTCCCTGGTATAAGAAGACCAAGGGTGCTATGGATAGGGGGTGACTATTCAGACATATTTAGGGATTTTTATGCAGGGTTTAACCTAAAACTTGAAAGTATAGGTTTCCCAGAAGATAAGCCTTTTCTTCCACATATTACCTTTGGAAGGATAAAATATATCCCAGAAAGAGAAGTTAAGATTTTAAAAGAACTAATAGATGAAGCAAGGTTTAACTATAAGGAAACTGTGACACATATAGATCTTATGAGGAGTCAATTAAAACCAGAAGGACCTATATACACAGTGATAAAAACTTTTTATCTGAAATAAAAGGAGGTTTTTTATGGCTCAAGAAGATAAGCTCAAATCTATAGATATAGCTATTAAGCAGATTGAGCGTCAATTTGGAAAAGGGGCTATCATGAAGATGGGGGAAGGGGCTTCCAATTTGGAACTTGAAACCATCTCTACAGGTAGTCTTATTCTCGATAGGGCACTTGGGGTAGGAGGAATCCCACGGGGAAGAATAGTAGAGATATTTGGCCCAGAAAGTTCTGGTAAAACCACTTTGGCCCTACATATTATAGCCGAGGCCCAAAAGAGTGGGGGAATAGCGGCATTTGTCGATGCAGAACATGCACTTGATCCTACTTATGCCCAAAAGATAGGGGTAGATTTAAACAATCTATTGATTTCTCAGCCTGATACAGGGGAACAGGCTTTGGAAATAGCGGAACTTCTCGTAAGAAGTGGTGCGGTAGATGTAGTAGTTATAGACTCTGTAGCGGCTCTTGTTCCTAAGGACGAGATAGAAGGTAATATGGGAGATTCTTTTATGGGACTCCAGGCAAGACTCATGTCTCAAGCCTTAAGGAAATTAACAGGGGCTGTGAGTAAATCTAAATCCATTATTATATTTATAAATCAGATAAGGGAAAAGATAGGGGTCTATTATGGAAACCCAGAGACCACTACAGGTGGACGTGCCCTTAAGTTTTATGCAAGTATTAGAATAGATATAAGAAAGAGAGAGGCTATAAAGAAAGGAGATGCACTTTTAGGTAATGTAGTAAAGGTAAAGGTAGTGAAAAATAAAGTCGCACCACCATTTAAAGAGGGAGAGTTAGAGATTATCTATGGAGAAGGAATATCTAAAGAGGCTGAGATAATTTCATTAGGTGTAAAATATGGAATAATAGACAAATCTGGGAGTTGGTTCTCCTATGGTGATATTAAATTTGGACAAGGAAAAGATGCAGCAAGAATGTTTTTAAGGGAAAATCCAGATATAAGAGATGAAATATTAGAAAAAATTAGATTAAAGCTATGGGAAAACTAAAACTTTAAAACCCCTTGACTTATAAGAGGAAAAGTTATAAAATAAAATAAAGAAAGTTGACCCGTACCCTGAAAATTGAATATAGGAGGTGATGAAGATCTTTATTGTTATAGGAGCTATTTCACTAATCATAGGAGTGTTAGTGGGCTATTTTCTTTCTACTCAAATAGAGACCTCTAAGTCTAAAAGGCTCAGAGAAGAAGCAAAAGATATCATAAATAATGCAAAAAAAGAAGCTGAGATACTAAAGAAAAATTTAGAGATAGAATTTAAAACAAAAGAATTAAAATTAAAAGAGGAGTTAGAAAGAAAAAATAGACATGCATTAAATGAATTACATAGAATGGAACACCTTCTTCAAAAGAGGGAGGCAAATCTTGAAAAAAGACTAGAGAGTTTTGATAAAAAAGAACGAGAACTTACAGAAAGAGAAAAAAAATTAAAAGAGAAAAAGGAAGAGCTAGAAAAGTTAATAGAAAAAGAAAAAGAAGAACTCTATAGGATTACTGGTCTTACAGAAGAAGAAGCCAAAACAGAGCTTTTTAAGAAGGTAGAAGAAGAGATAGTCCATGAAACAGCTCAAATGATAAATGATAAGATTAATGAGGCAAAGAGAGAAGCCGATAAAAGAGCAAAAAAGATAATAGCCACTGCTATTCAGAGGTGTGCAGTGGATTATACTACGGAAAATACTATTAGCACTGTTGATTTGCCAAATGAAGACATGAAGGGAAGAATCATCGGAAGAGAAGGAAGAAATATTCGTGCATTTGAAGCAAGAACGGGTGTAGATCTTCTGGTAGATGATAATCCTGACGTAGTAACCCTATCAAGCCATGATCCAGTAAGAAGAGAGATAGCAAGGATTGCCCTTGAGAGGTTGATAGTAGATGGCCGTATCCAACCTGCTAGGATAGAAGAGGTTGTTTCTAAGGCAGAGCAAGAAGTAAAAGAGATAATAAAAGAAGAAGGAGAAAGGGCAGTTTTTGAACTGGGTCTGAAGAGGGTTCACCCAAAGCTTATAGATCTTTTGGGAAGGTTAAAGTATCGCACCAGTTATGGACAAAATGTACTTGCCCACTCAAAGGAAGTGGCCTATTTTGCAAGAATTATGGCAGAAGAATTGGGTCTGGATACAGATCTTGCAAAAAGGGCAGGTCTTCTACATGATATTGGAAAGGCATTGGGCCAGGAAAAAGAAGGTGCACATGCCCTAATTGGAGCTGAATTTGCAAAAAGCTGTGGTGAATCAAGAGAAGTAGTAAATGCTATTGCGGCTCATCATGGAGAAGAGGAGCCCATGACCATTGAGGCAATATTGGTACAGGTGGCAGATGCTATCTCAGCAGCAAGACCTGGTGCAAGGAGGGAGTCTATAGAGAATTATATAAGAAGACTCCAAAACCTTGAAAATATTGCCATGTCTCATCCTGGAGTAGAGAAGGCATATGCCATTCAGGCAGGGCGAGAGGTGAGGGTTATTGTGGACCCTGAAGATATAGATGATGATATAGCCCTTACTATGGCAAGGAAAATTTCCAAAGAAATTGAGGAAAATATACAGTTTCCTGGACAGATAAAGGTATTAGTAATTAGGGAGAAGCGATTTGTAGAGTATGTAAGGTAAAAATCAAAAAAGAAAAGGGGGGAAGAGGAAACCAGGGAAAGTTGATTAGATATTCATCTTATGATAGTAAAAATTAAAGTAATTAAGGAGGTATTAAATGGAAGTTTTAAAAGTTTCTTCAAAATCTAACCCTAATGCAGTAGCAGGCGCACTTGCAGGTGTTTTAAGAGAAAAAGGTTCTGCAGAGCTTCAAGCAATTGGCGCAGGAGCCTTAAATCAGGCAGTAAAAGCAGTGGCAATTGCCCGTGGATTCGTAGCACCAAGTGGTATCGATCTTGTTTGTATACCAGCATTTACAGATGTAGAGATTGATGGAGAGGAAAGAACTGCGATTAAGCTTATCGTAAGACCAAGTAGATAAGCCTAAAAATAGTAAACCAAAGCCTACCTTTTGAAGGTAGGCTTTTTTTGTAGGAGGTGAATTATAATCAAGGATAAAAAAGCCCTCATTATTACACTAGGTTGTCAGATGAATAAAAATGATTCAGAATATATAGCAGGGATCTTAAGTAAAGAGCTAGGATATAAGATCTTATGGGATGCCAATCCTAAAGATGTTGATCTTGTATTTGTAAATACATGTTTTGTAAGGGGAAAGGTAAAAAATAAGGTTTACAGTATTATAGGAAAACTTGATAGAATAAAAAGAGAAAAAGAGAACTTTATAATAGGGGTAGGGGGATGTATGGCCCAAGTGGATAAAGATGATATCTTAAAAGAAAAATCCTCTGTAGATTTTGTTATAGGCACATCTAACCTTTATAAAATAGGGGAAGTAGTAAGAAGCATAGAGAGTAAGCATACCAATAGAGATTTTATAGAAAAAGAGTTTAGGGATTTCCCTGAGGGTTTGCCCATATATAGAGAGACAGGGGTAAATGCATGGGTAACTATAATAAGGGGTTGTAATAATTTTTGTACATACTGTATAGTCCCTTATACCCGAGGAAGAGAAATAAGTAGAAGACCAATTGATATTTTAAATGAGATAGATGAAGTTGTTTCTTTAGGATATAAAGAAGTAACCCTTTTAGGACAGAATGTAAATTCATATGGACATGACTTAAAGGGAGAGAATACAAATTTTTCAAAACTTTTACGTATGGTAGCAGAGAAATATCCTTCTCTCTGGGTAAACTTTATTACCTCTCACCCAAAAGATTTTAGCGATGAACTCATAGAGGTCATTGCAACTCATAAGAATATAACAAGATATATACACCTTCCTGTGCAGGCAGGGTCAAACAGTGTATTAAGGAGAATGAATAGAAGATATACAAGAGAGGAATACATAAGGCTTATAGAAAAGATTCGAAGGGCTATTCCAGATGTGAGTATAAGTACAGATGTAATGGTAGGTTTCCCTGGAGAGACCGAAGAAGACTTTCAAAAAACTTTAGATTTATTCCAAAGGGTAAGATTTGATTCTGCATTTACATTTATTTACTCAGATAGAAAAGGCACAAGGGCTTATAATTTCCCAGATAAAATACCTGAAGACATAAAAAAAGATAGGATAAAAAGGTTGATTTTATTGCAAAATAAGATAACAGAAGAGGTAAATAAGACATATATAGGGAAACAATTAAAAATATTAATAGAAGGAAAACCTACTAAGGCAAAAGAGACAAATGAATTTCAGGGAAGGTCTCAAAATAATAAAATAGTAATAGTAAGAGGTGATTTAAGGGTAGGGGATATAGTAAATGTAAAGATTACTGAATTATTGGGATGGACTTTTAAGGGAGAATTGATATAAGTAGTATGGATAAGATTATTGCTATTTTGGGCCCCACTGCATCTGGAAAAACATCTATAGGCATAGAGATTGCAAAAAAGATAGGGGGAGAAATAATATCTTGTGATTCTATGCAAGTTTATAAATATATGGATATAGGTACAGCAAAACCTACTCGAGAAGAAGTAAGTGGTATAGGATATCATCTTATAGATATTATATATCCAAATGAGGAGTTTAATGCAGGGATCTATGAGAAACTTGCCAAAGAAAAGATAAATGAAGTTATTAGAAAAGGTAAGATCCCCATAATAGTAGGAGGTACAGGTCTATATTTTAGGGCATTAAGATATGGGCTTCATAATATACCGAAAAATAAAAAAACAAGAGAAACACTTGAAAATATAGCAAAAGATGAGGGAATAGAATTCTTGTATCATGAATTACTCTCCCTTGACCCAGAATATGCCAAAACAATAGGCCCTACTGATAAAAAAAGAATTATTCGTGCACTTGAAGTTATAAAAATAAGTGGAGAAAAATTTTCAAGGCTTTCTAAAACATGGAGAGAAGATACAGATTTTTCGAAAAGATTCTTGGTGTTTGTCCTATACAAAGAAAGACCTCTTTTGTATCAAGATATAGAAAAACGTGTGGATGAGATGATAGGTAAAGGATTAGTGGATGAGGTAAAGAGGCTATTAGATATGGGATACAGCAAAGATTTAAATGCACTGTCTGCAATTGGCTATAAAGAGATTATAGATTATCTAGAAAGGAAGTATTCTCTAGAAGATACTATATATTTAATAAAGAAAAATACAAGACACTATGCCAAAAGACAGTTTATATGGTTTCGTAAAGAAAAAGATGCTATTTGGATTGATTCATGGGACAAAAAAGATGCATTAGAAAAGCTCTTGGATTTTATTAGGACTTTTCTATAAGTACGAAAACCTCTTCTATCCCATTTGTCATCCCAATAAACTTACATCCGCCTCCCATTATTGCGGGAAGCCTTCATACCCCCCGTCATTGCGAGGAGCCCACACATCCCCCTCACGTTCATTGCAAGGAGTCTATGCCCCCATCCGTCAT